>JAGBDQ010000355.1 GCA_017937415.1 Oscillospiraceae bacterium | reverse complement strand
GTGCTGCTCCACAAATCCGTACCGGCCCCGCCCGGTATTTTGTTCCATGTAGTTTAGCAGCTCTCCCGTCGTGGACGGCACCTCATCGTCCTGCATGTAGCGGCGGTTATACATAAAGAGCAGAGTCTCAAAATACAAGGGAAGCTGATAGAGGGTATCCTTGTAGGTGGCGGCATCCAACGTCATGGGCAGATAGTCTGCCAGGGCGTTTTCCTCCAACAGTTCCGCCACAGGCGCCAGGATCCCCATCTCGGCAAAGACGCCGATCTTATCGTGGGCAAAGATAAACAGGTCGGGAGCGGCAGAGGGGTCATTTCCCACCAGCTTCAGGGAGTCGGTAAGGCTGGTTTTCTTCTCAAATACTATCTCCAGCTCAGGGACTGCCTGGGCCAGATAGTCGGAGAGGGCCTGAATAACAGCCTCCTCCTTATCATGCCAGATCACCAGCTTGCCGGTATCTTCGGCGGAGCCGCCCTGTCTGCCGCAGGAGGTCAATCCCAAAAGCAGAACCAGGGTCAGGAAAAGCGCAGCAAATCGTTTCATGCAAATACCTCCTACGGGGAATAGTGTTCTGCGGGCACGCGTCTACCGCGCGCCCGCAGAACTACGGAATTATTTCTTCTTTTTCTTGGATACGGCATAGGCCGCTCCGCCGCCGGCCACCGCTACAACAGCGATGACCCCCACGATCAAGCCGGTATTGTTCTTTTCCGCTTCGGGTGCGGGCGCGGGATCGGCAGAGGGTGTGGGCTCAGGCTCAGGAGATGCGGTGGGCTCGGTCTGGACCGGCTCACCTGCCGGCTCCTCATAGGAGACCGTGGCATCCTCGGGGCCGTTTACCACCACCCAGATATCCTTTCCGGGCTCCACCGACAGGTCGGTGGTCTGGACCGAGCCCTCATTGGCATTGACAATGACCGAGTTGATCCAGCCGGGGACCTGAAGGGTGTACCAGTCCCCGTCCTGGTTCAGTGCCTCGCCAGGCCAGGCAGAGAAGGCATTGGTGCCGTCGGGAGCCGACCAGGCCCACAGACAGGGACCTGTCCAATCAGCGGGGACCTGGGCGTGGACGGTGATGTCCGGAACAGCCTTGTTCGGATCCTCGTAGGTCAGGTCGTATGTAAGATCCTCATACACCGTGATCCAAAGCTCCTTGCCCTCCACAGACACGTCCTCGGTCTGGACGGTTCCCTCATTACCGTTGATAATGATGGAGTTGATCCAGACAGGAGCCTTTCCGGTAAACCAGCCGTCCTCCCCTTCCTTCAGGGACAGTCCCGGCCAGGCCGCAAAAGCATTGGTGCCGTCAGGGGCCGACCACGCCCACAGATTGGCGGTTTTCCAGGTCAGGGGAACATAGGCATGGATCACGAATTTCTCCACATACTCCGGGATCTCGATCCGGGCCTGGGACTCGTAGGCAACGGCGGCGGTGGCATCCTCCCCGATGGTGAGCCACACCTCTTTGCCCGCCTCTACCACGATCCCCTCGGTCTGTACCGGGGTCTCGGTGCCATTGTTGGCATTGACGATCACATTTTGCACGAAGCTGGGCACATAGGTGTAGTACCAGCCGCCCTCCAGCGGCTCCAGCTCCTCGCCGGGCCAGGCCGCGAATGCGTTGGTCCCGTCATCGGCCCAGGCCCACAGGCAGGGTGACTCCCAGCTCTCAGGCGTTTTGACCACCACGGGTACCATCTCATCCTCCCCGGCAGCCAGTGCGGCAGGTGACAGGCAGAGCAGGCAAAGCATCAAGGAAAGCAACAGTGCAAGTTTCTTTTTCATGACGGTCCCTCCTGTTTCGTTGATAATCATACTATATCCCTTGGATCTGGGTGCGTCAACGAAAAAGAGAGAAAACAGTTTCCTGTGCAGAATATTAAAAATAGACAAATTCGGCTCCGCAAAATTATGCAATATCACTTCTTTTTGTGGGCTTTTCCCAAAACAAATCCTCTTTAAAAGGGAATCTGTGGAAATTCAAAAAGAAAACGCTTTCGCATTTTCTCATTATAAAAACATCCCTCATAGTTTTATGAAAGAAACAGGCAATGGAAAAGGACCGCCGTATACTCAATGCTCCAAGCGCGCCTTAGATTGGGTCAAAAAGAATCGGCTCATCCTCCACACCCCCACCGAGGGCTGCATTGCCCCCAAAGCTGGTAATGCAGTTGGAAAACGCCCCACTTTTTGGTAACGAGGTCCTATGTCCTCAAAACAACCTCTCAAAGTTCATAAATCACAAGAAAAACCGCTTAAATCTCTTGATTTAAGCGGTTTTCGTTGGAGCTGCTACCCAGATTTGAACTGGGGACCTCCTCCTTGCCAAAGAGGGGCAAAAAATCAAACCCAAATAAATTTAGAAGAGAGTGGCAGGAAATTCAGGCTTTGTGGTTTGCACTTGTGGCTCGAATGTCCGTTTACTCACCCTCCCAAAAAGAAAAATGTTACAATGCCCTTGTAAACTAGCAAGAATAATGTTACAATATCATTGTGATATCGTGAGAATAATGTTACACTTCCCTTGCTATACTATAAATGGGGTGAGGTTATGCTACATCGAAAGGCTTATGACAAGCTCGTTGAATGGAAAAACAGTGCAGAAAAGAAGGCGCTCTGCATCATCGGGGCGCGGCAGATCGGTAAAACCACCTTGATCCGCAAGTTTGGCCAAGAAAACTATGCCCATTTTGTTGAGATCAACTTTATTGCCGATCCGGAGGCTGCCCAAATCTTTGACGGTCCCCTGGATGCCGATACCCTGATCACCAACCTCAGCGCCTATACCCGCAGGCCCATGGAGCCAGGGGAGACCTTGATCCTCTTTGACGAGGTTCAGGAATGTCCCTCGGTACGAACAGCCATCAAATTCTTGGTGGAGGATGGCCAGTTTGATTACATTGAATCAGGCTCACTGCTAGGAGTGCGTCATAAAGAAGTGCGATCTTATCCAGTTGGATTTGAGGAAATCTACCGTATGTATCCGATGGACCTGGAGGAATATTTCTGGGCCAATGGCGTGCAGCCCGAAACCATTACCCATCTGAAGAAGTGCTTTGAATCCCGGGTTCCGGTCTCTCAGGCTATCCATGATACTATGAATAAGCTGTTTTTCGGCTACATTGTAGTGGGCGGGATGCCAGATGTTGTGCAGACTTATGTGGATACCCATGACATTGCCAAAGTAGTGGCCAAACAAAACGAGATCCTGGAGCTCTACCGATTGGACATTGCCAAATACGCCGAGACCAGCGATAAGCCCAAGATCCGTGCCATCTTTGACGCCATTCCCTCCCAGCTGAACGACAAGAACCGCCGCTTCTTTCTCAACCACCTGGACGCAAACGCCCGGCAACTGCGTTACGCCGACAGCTTTCAGTGGCTTGCCCAGGCCGGGGTAGCGTTACCCTGCTACAACGTGACCGCCCCCCAACCGCCGCTGCAGCTCAACGAGAAGCATAACCTTTTCAAGCTGTTCATGGGAGATGTGGGGCTATTGTGTGCAGCGTGCATGGAAAATGTGCAGTTTGCGATTCTCAAAGGCGATCTGTCCATTAACATGGGAAGTATCCTGGAAAATGTAGTAGCCCAGCAACTGCGATGCAACGGCCTGAACCTCCACTTCTTTGATTCCAAGAAATATGGCGAATTGGACTTTGTCGTTCAAAACGGTCTGCACGTTGAATTGATCGAAGTAAAATCTGGCAAGGACTACAAAAATCATCCAGCACTGGACAAAGTCCTGTCAGTGGATGAGTGGGATATAGAAGAGGCTTATGTCCTCTGCCCGGGTAATCTGGAGGTCAATGATGGCATAACCTATCTTCCGTGGTATATGTCTATTTTCCTTAAGCCGGCGAAACTACCCAAAGAGTGGAAGTTTGAAATTGACTTGAGCGGATTAAACGCAGAATGAGGATTTAATTATCAGAAGGAGAAAATCCTATGAAAAAGAAAGATGAGATTACCATTCGCTCCAGTGCTGCCGAGTACCTGACTTTTGTTGCCGCTACCGGCGACAGTCAGGAAAGCATAGAGATGCGCTATGAGGATGAAAATATATGGCTGACCCAAAAAATGATGGCCCAGCTATATGGAGTAGAGGTTCATACAATCAATGAACATATTAAGAAAATTTTCTCAGATGGTGAGCTGCAAGAGGCGGCAACTATTCGGAATTTCCGAATAGTTCAAACAGAGGGTGCCCGCCAGGTCAGCCGGGAAGTAAAGCACTACAACCTCCAGATGATCATTGCCGTAGGCTTCAAGGTCAACAATGAACGGGCTATTCAATTCCGCCGCTGGGCCAACTCCATCGTGAAAGACTACACCATCCAGGGCTGGGTCATGGATGAGGAACGGCTGAAGAACGGCGGCAGCCTGCTGACCAAAGATTACTTTGAAAAGCAGCTGGAGAAAATTCGGGAGATCCGTATGTCGGAGCGGCGGTTCTACCAGAAAATCACCGACATCTACGCCACGGCCTTGGACTATGATCCGTCTGCCCCTGCCACCAAGCGCTTTTTTGCGGCAGTGCAGAATAAGATGCACTTCAGT
>JAGBDQ010000354.1 GCA_017937415.1 Oscillospiraceae bacterium | reverse complement strand
GTTGTCGATGAAGAGGAGCACGTCCTGGTTCTCCCGGTCCCGGAAGTATTCCGCCATGGTGAGGCCGCTCAGGCCCACCCGCATACGGGCTCCCGGGGGCTCGTTCATCTGGCCGTAGACCAGGGCGGTCTTGGAGAGAACGCCGGACTCCTTCATCTCGTTGTAAAGGTCGTTGCCCTCGCGGGTACGCTCGCCCACGCCGGTAAAGACCGAGTAGCCGCCGTGCTCGGTAGCCACATTGTGGATCAGCTCCTGGATGAGCACGGTCTTGCCCACACCGGCGCCGCCGAAGAGGCCGATCTTGCCGCCCTTGGCGTAAGGGCAGATCAGGTCCACCACCTTGATGCCGGTCTCTAAGATCTCGGTGGTGCTCTCCTGCTCCTCATAGGAGGGGGCGGGGCGGTGAATGGGCCAGCGCTCCTGGGCCTCGGGAGCGGGCCGGTCATCCACCGGCTCGCCCAGCAGGTTAAAGACACGGCCCAGGGTGCATTCCCCTACGGGGACGGTGATGGGTCCGCCGGTATCCTCGGCGCTCATGCCCCGGGTGAGGCCGTCGGTGCCCGACATGGCGATACAGCGGGCCACATTGTCGCCGATGTGCTGGGCCACCTCCAGGGTGATGGTCTCCTCCCCCCTCTGCACCGTGATGGCGTTGAGCAGATTGGGCAGTTGGCCGTCGGGGAACTTGATGTCCAGCACAGGTCCGATGACCTGGACCACTGTGCCAATATTTCTTTGCTCCATAACATTACTCCTTTCCCCAAGGAAAATGGGATTTTTGCCCCTTTTCCCGGGGCTTGTATCAGGCTTCAGTTCTCCGCGCCCGCCACGATCTCGGTGATCTCCTGGGTGATGGCGGCCTGGCGCGCCCGGTTATAGTGGAGGGACAGATTCTCGATCATCTCGCCGGCGTTCTTGCTGGCCGCGTCCATGGCCGCCCGGCGGGCACTCTGCTCGCTGGCCTCGCTCTCGGCCAGGGCGCCGTAGAGAAGCCCGGTCACATACCCGGGAACGATGGCGTTGAACACCTCGGCCCCCGAAGGCTCAAACAGGGTGACGGCCTCGGGCGTCCGCTCACCTCCGGAGGGCTGTTCATAGTGGAGGGGGAGCAGCTTCATGACCCCGGGCTGCTGGCTGAGCATGGAGACAAAGTTGGTGTAGGCCATGTTCAGCTCGTCGAACTCGCCCTCCCGGAAGGCCTTGCAGAGAAGAGAGGCCATGGCGGAACAGTCCCCAAGGCTCACATCCTCCACCAGGTCATAGGTCTGGGTCAGCATGGGGATCTGGTTACGCTGACAGTACTCCACCGCTTTTTTCCCGATGGGCAGGGCCACGCAGTCCCGGCCCTGCCGGTGCTCCTCCATGGCCTTGAAGAGGTTGGAGTTGTACCCGCCGGCCAGGCCCCGGTCACCGGCGATGATCACGTAACAGGTCTTGTTCACCGGCCGGTCCTGAACATAGACCGAGGAGAACTCCCGGTTATTTTCGGCAATGTCAAAAAGGGTATCATAAAGTGTGGTAAAATAGGGCCTGGTACGCTCGGCGTGCTGTTTGGCTTTGCGGACCTTGGAGGAGGCCACCAGCTCCATGGCCTTGGTGATCTGCATGGTGCTCTCCACACTTTTGATCCGCAGCTTGATGTCCTTCATGGAGGAGGCTGCCATGTTGATGCGCCTCCTTTACTGGTGAAGCTGGATAAAGCGGGCGGTGAAATCGTCCAGCGCTTCATTCAGGGCCTGCTCGGTGTCCTTGTCCAACTTTCCGGTCTCCCGGATGGGGGAGAGGACGTCGGTTTCATGAAGGTTCTTCATGTCCTCGTAGAGGGCCTTTTCATATTCCCGGATATTCTCCACCGCCACGTCGGTGAGCTTGTCGTGGGTGACGGCGTAGAGGATGCACACCTGAAGCTCCACGGGCACCGGGGCGTTCCGGTCCTGCTTGAGGACCTCCACGATCCGCTCGCCCTGGGCCAGCCGCCGCTTGGTGTCGGCGTCCAGGTCGGAGCCGAACTGGGCGAAGGACTGGAGCTCCCGGTATTGGGAGTAGGCCAGCTTCAGGGTGCCCGAGACCTGCTTCATGGCCTTGATCTGGGCGTTGCCGCCCACCCGGGACACCGAGATGCCCGGGTTCACCGCGGGCATGACGCCCGCGTGGAAGAGCTCGCTCTCCAGGAAGATCTGGCCGTCGGTGATGGAGATGACGTTGGTGGGGATATAGGCCGACACGTCGCCGGCCTGGGTCTCAATGATGGGCAGGGCGGTGATGGAGCCGCCGCCGTACTCGGGGGCAATGCGGGCCGCCCGCTCCAGCAGACGGGAGTGGAGGTAGAACACGTCGCCCGGGTAGGCCTCCCGTCCGGGGGGCCGGCGGATGAGGAGGGAGAGGGCCCGGTAGGCCACGGCGTGCTTACTCAGGTCATCGTAGATGATGAGCACGTCCTCCCCCTTGTCCATGAAATACTCGGCCATGGCGCAGCCCGAGTAGGGGGCGATATACTGCATGGGAGCCAGCTCGGAGGCCGAGGCGGACACCACCGTGGTATAGTCCATGGCCCCCGCGGCGGTGAGGGTCTCCACCAGCTGGGCGATGGTGGAATACTTCTGACCGATGGCCACGTAAACGCAGAGGACCCCCTGGCCCTTCTGGTTGATGATGGTGTCGGCGGCGATGGCTGTCTTGCCGGTCTGCCGGTCGCCGATGATGAGCTCCCGCTGTCCCCGTCCAATAGGGATCATGGAGTCGATGGCCTTGATACCCGTCTGGAGGGGCACCGAAACGCTCTTGCGCTGAATGATGCCGGCGACCTTCCGCTCGATGGGGCGCAGCTCGGTGCTCTCGATGGGGCCCTTGCCGTCGATGGGCTGGCCCAGGGCGTTCACCACCCGGCCGATGACCCCCTCGCCCACGGGGACGCTGACCACCTTGCCGGTGCGCTTCACCGTGTCGCCCTCCTTGATGCCCTCGTCGGAGCCAAGGATGACGATGGCCACGCTGTTCTCCTCTAAGTTGAGTGCCATGCCGTACTCGCCGTTCTGGAACTCCACCAGCTCGTTGGACATGCACTGGTCCAGGCCGTAAGCCCGGGCAATGCCGTCGCCCACCATGATAACGGTGCCGGTCTCGGCGCTCTCCAGCTTGGTGTCATACTGCTTGATCTGATTTTTGATGATCTTACTGATCTCTTCCGGTTTCAACTGCATCGTCTCACCCGCTTTTCTCTGAAATCAAAGGCTCAGGCCTTGCCGTCCGTCAGGATCCGGCGCAGCGCCTCCAGCCGTCCGGCAACCGAACCGTCCAGCTCCTTGCCGTCATAGTTTACCTTGATGCCGCCCATGAGGGAGGGATCCACCCGGTTTTCCAGGAGAATGGTCTTGCCCGTCAGCTTGGACAGCTTTTCCATAAGAGCCTGCTTTTGACCCTCGGTGAGAGCCACCGCGCTGGTGGCCGTCACGGGCAGAAGTCCCCGCTCCTCGTTGTACATGGTCCTGAACTGATCGGCACAGCCGGGAAGAGCCTCTACCGCCGATCTTTCGCACAGGAGCTTCAAAAAGTTCAGCAGATAGGGATGTACGCTGCCCCGGAAGGCCTCGTCCAGCATGGCAAGCCGCTCCGCCTTCTGGAGGGCGGGATCCTGGAGGATCTTAGGATACTTGGGCTCGGCCTGAAAAAGGGCCCGCACCATGTCCAGCTGCTCCAGGACCTCCTGGGCGCAGTTCTCCTCCTTGCAAAGCTCATAGAGAGCCTCGCCGTATTCCTTCTCCCACGCCGTCATGACAGGTCACCCAAATCGTCCAGGAAGCCGTCGATGAGGTCCTGCTGGGTGGAGGGATCCAGCTCCTTCTCCACCACCTTGCCCGCCAGGGTCAGGGCCAGCTCGGAAATGTCGCCCTTCAGCTCCAGGGCGGCCTTCTTCCGCTCGGTCTCGATGTCCTGCTCGGCCCGGCGTTTCAGGGCCGCGGCTTCCCGCTGGGCCTCGTCCATGAGCTGCCCGGCCTGCTGGGCGGCGGTGGCGTTGGCCGCCTTCACGATCTCGTTGGCCTCGCTCTTGGCGTCCGAGAGCCGCTTCCGGTACTCGGCCTGCATGGCCTCAGCGTCGGTCTTGGCCGCCTCGGCCTCGCCGTAGGTGTCCTCGATCTCCTTCTGCCGCTGGGCAATGATCTTCATGATGGGCCCCGTCAGATACTTCTTGGCGACGAAGTAAACGAGAAGCGTATTGAGCAGCACGAAGAGCGCCGTCCAAAAATCGACGCCGACCAGCGCTTCAAATTGTCCCATTTTTCGTCAACTCCTTTCTGTCCTCCGGAAAGGAGCCCTTAGTTGATGGCGAACATGATCAGGAAGGAGATGAGCAGGGAGTAGATACCGGTGGTCTCGGCGATGGCGCAGCCCAGGATCATGTTGGTCCGCAGAGTGCCAGTGGTCTCGGGCTGACGGGCCATGCCCTCCAGGGCCTTGCTCACGGCGATACCCTCGCCGATGCCGGGGCCGATGGCTCCGATGCCCATGCAGATCCCGGCGCCGATGGCGCAGCCTGCCTTCAGAATCGCGTGTTCCATAAGTTTGACCTCCAATAAAAATAATATATATGTTCATCTTTATGAACAAGCAAGGGAAGGATGGGGTCCTCAGGTCTCCTCCGGGGGCGGACAGGCTCCCGAGATGTAGACCATGCTCAGAAGGCTGAAGACCAGGGCCTGAACGGCGCCGGAGAAAATATCAAAATAACAGCTGAGAACGGCGGGGATGCCCAGGGCCAGCACAGGCACGCCCGAGAGGACCCCCAACGCCTGGAGCAGACCGAAGAAGCCCAGGCCCAGGCTCAGACATCCAAAGATCAGAAGGGAGAGCTTTTTCTTCTTCCGCCGCAGCAGGAGCAGTCCCGCACCCGCGGCCATCAGCACCGCCGAGACCAGCCAGCCGCTGGCGGCAATCAGGTTGAGCACCGCCGTGGAGGCCAGGGAGAGGGCCATGTAGAGCACGCTGGTGATGACGCCGCCGCCGGCCAGGTTGCCGAAGTGACGGAAGGCCATGGACACCGGCTGGGCGATCTCAGAGATGATGTTCATGGGGGTCATGACCACGATAGGCTCGGTAAAGCCCTTGAGCCAGCCCTTCACTCCGCTGTTTTTGATGTTGTTGTACCAGATCACGGCGCTCACCATCAGCGCCCAGACCAGAGTGCAGCTCAGGTCGGCCGTGGCCGAGCGGAGAAAGCCGGTCATGCCGATAAAGGAGCCGCAGATGGAGCAGAGGAAAATGGTAAGGATGAAAGGGGTCCAGTGCTCGTTGTGGGGCCCCATGGAGCTGACCACCATGTCCCGCATCATCATGACGCCCTTCTCTACCAAAGTCTGCCGTGGGCTGGGGTGGTCGGTGCTCAGGTCCTTGCCCAGTACCACGCAGAGGGTACACAGCAGAATGGTCACAATGAGGAAGGAGACGGTAGTCTGTGTAATGGGAATGCCGCCTAAAATGGGGATGGTAAAATAGATAAAGGGGCCTGTTACATTCAGGGTCATGATGTTCCATCACCATCCTTTCGGAAAAATTGCTCGACCATCAGGATCGGCCGGGTAAAGAGCAGCGGAAGCACCAGGGAGAATACGTTGCACCGCCCGCTTTTCATAAGAGCGAACATCACCACGAACAGGACCGCTGTCCGGAGAAAGAAGGAGGCCTGGACCAGGCTCTTACCCCCCTTGACGTTCTCCCCCCGGGCCTTGTCGGCGGCCATCATGACCCCCATGGCCAGGAAAAAGTGGTTGAGCACAGCCAGGAACCAGCCCAGCACCCCGCCCAGCAGGGCGGCGTTATCCAGGCGGCCCAACAGGGCGAAGACCCCCAGCATCAGGGCTACGCACAGGGCCTGGCCCACGGCCATCATCCCGGTCTCCTTCAGTACCAGCTTGCGGTCGTCCAAGCTCCAACGCACCCCTTTCGCCAAACAAAAACTTATTCAAAATTTGTTACAAGTCATTGTAGCATGGTTTTTCATAAAACGCAACCAACAAACGCTCAAATTTGCCCGAAATCGGCAATCAAAATTTTCGCCCCGTTCCGACCGCTCCCATGGGGAGCCGGCCGGAACGGGGCAAAAGGAATTTCGGGGAAAATGAAAGGTCAGGAGCCGCTTTCGCCGGGAAGGACCTGTCCCGCTGTCTCGGGAAGGTCCCCGCCGCCAAAGTAGATGAGCGAGTCGGCGGGAAAGGCCAGAGCCTCCAGGGCCTCGGTGTAGTCGGAGCCCTCGGGAGCAGGGGTGAGGTAGATCCGGTCGGCGTAGGTGGTGAGCTGGGCCAGGGTCTGCCCGCTGGGTTCGTTCTCCGCCCCGGAGAGGAGCCCGGCTGAGGCGGTGAAGGAGAGCTTTACATCGGGGTATGTTTCCGTCAGGGCGTCGTGGACCTGGGTATAGAACCCCTCCAGATCCTGGACCAGGGTGGCGTCATTGTAGGCGGCGTTCCGGGTGATGGAGGCAAGCCTTCCCTGGGTGGGGAAGGTGCAGTAGTCCAGCCAGATCTCGTCAAAGCCAAGGGCGGCCAGCTCCAGGCAGATGTTGGTGATATAGTTCCGGGTGGCCGGAATGGCGGGGCTGAACCACCGGGAGCCGGTCTCGTCCCGCCAGTTGCCGTTGCCGGTGCGCAGGCCGTTGGAGCGGCCGTAGTAGTAGGGGGTGTCGTCGTCCTTAAAGCAGCTCACCCGGGCCACGGCGTATAGCTCCTGGGAAGCCAGCGCCTCCGTAATGGCGCCGTTCAGGTCCGGATCGGTCTGGGTGACCTTGGCGTAGTTGGCCCAGCCCTCGGCTGAGACATAGGCCAGATGGCCATTCTCCGCCTTCATGGTAAAGAGGGCGGCGTTTCCCCCGGCGTTGGCGACCTCCTGAACGGCGGTGCCGCCGGTGAGGGAGGAGATGGGAAGCTCCACCAGCAGAGGAAGGACGGGCTCGGGAGTGGGTTCCGGGGTGGGCTCGGGGTCACCACCACCACGGGCTGGTCCGGGGTGGGGATGGGCGTGGGCGTGGCCTGAGCCTGGGTGGACCAGGGAAACTCAAAGTGGACCGAGCCGTCGTCATAGTAGACCACATAGCGCTGGGCAAAGAAGAAAAACCCCACCAGAAGAAGCAGCAGGATCAGCAGCACTACCGCCAGAACGGTAAGGACCGTTCTGGCGCCCGAGCGTCCCCGGTAGGAGTCGTAGCCGTAAGAATTGCGCATGGTATCCCTTCTCTGTATCCTAAATTCCACCGGACAGCCCCCGGCCCACAGTGCCTTGGGCCCAAGAGGGAAGCCGGAGTGCCGTGGAAAAGAAAAACTGCCGCCGGGGTATCTCCGGCGGCAGTGGGTCGTCTATGTGCGGCGGAGAGGCAGATACCGGACGAAAGCTCAGTCCTCTTCCTGGGGGGCCAGGACCTTGTCCAGCAGGGAGAGACCGTTCAGGACGGTTTCCTTCTCCTGGGGGCTGAGACCGTTCAGCAGACCGTCAAAGTATTCGCTGACCCCCATCTCGGTCTGCTTCCGCATGGCGTAGTATTTTTCGGTGGCCTCCACCGTGATCACCCGGTGGTCGGCGGTGGAGCGGATCCGCCGGGCCAGCCCCAGCCGTTCCAGCCGGTCCACTACGCCCGAGGTGGTGGAGTTGGCGCTGCCGGTCTTTTCAGCCAGCTTGCTGATGGGCATGGGTCCGTCGGCCAGGGCGCTCAAGGTCAACGCTTGGGGAAAAGTCAAATTCATTTTTCCAAAATGTACGCGGAACTGCTGGGAAAAATGCTGGGTCACACCGAGATAGGTCTTCAAAATGCTGTCCATCTTATTTGCACGCTCCTTTTTAACAGTCCGTCCATGCCTGTTGTGTGATATGCAGCCCGCAGACATGGAGTCGGCTGGTATATCACCCCCCGGTTTACGAAAGGTAATAAGAGCATACTATACATAATACTTTTCGTCAAGCGAAAAACCCAAGGATTCACAAAATCTTCTTATTTTAGACAGAACGGCAAAAATATGGAGCAGGCGGGCCTTACCCGGCCACCGGGGTGTTCATGCGCACCAAAATGGCGGCCAGCTGGCACCGGAGGGCTGTCCCCTGGGGAGAGAGCTCCCCCGCGTCGTTGCCCTGAAGAAGTCCCATGCCCACCGCATGGCAAAGGGCGGTTTTGGCCCAGTCGGAGACCCGGTCGGCGTCGGGAAAGAGGTTCAGGGTGCCCTGGGCCTCAGGCTGCTTTTTATAGACGGCGTAACGGTAGAGGAACATGGCCAGCTCCTCCCGGTTCACCGCCCGGGCGCCTAAAAAGCTGCCGTCCTCATAGCCTGTGGCCACCCCGGCCTCCTTGGCCCAGGCGGCGGCCTGGGCGTACCAGTAGCTGGGGGAGAGGGGGTCGGCCCCGTTCACATCGGGGAAGGGTCGGGTGGTCTCCCAGTCGGACTGGGGCGCGGGAGAGCCCTCCATGCGCCAGAGGACCGTGATCACTGCCGCCCGGCTCACCGGGTCGTTGGGGTGAAACAGCCCGTCGTCCGAGCCGCCCATCAGGCCCATCTCGGTGACCTTGGCAATGTCGCCGGCAAACCATTCGGTGGCGGGCACGTCGGGATAAAGGGGTTCCTCCCCTTCGGCCAGGGCGAAGCATCCCTGGAATAAAAGCAGTCCGCAAAGAAAAAGGGCGGTAAGTTTCTTCATGGTTTCCATCTCCCTGTGCCGGATCCCCTGTTGGGGACCGCTTAAATGGGGTCTTGTTGCTTGCCCTCCATAAAATCACAACATATAGTTGCAAAACAGCGGGAAAAACGCAAATAACAGTCACATATCAGCATTATAGCACGAAAAAGACCGGTATGCAAACAAAAAATATGGAAAAAAAGGAAAAATCCTTTACAAAAGACTTTGCCGGGGAGCCAACAGGCTCCCCGGCAAAGAAGATATTTGGAATATGGCGTACATTCATGATAAGGTGCTGAGCAGGACTTCCCCGTTCTCCCGGAGGATGCAGCCCTCTAAGGGGGCCAGGGCAAAGACCGTGCCGTCGGGCAGGGCGGTCTGCTGGTACTCCCATCCGGCGTTGGCGGCCACAATAAGGGTCTCCCCCTCCGTCTCCCGGGTGAAGGAGACGATGCTTCCGGTACAGGTGAGCCAGGTCAGATCCCCCCGGCGGAGAGCGGGGGCGTGTTTCCGGAGCTGTCCCAGCCGGGTGAACCAGTCCACCAGACCGGGGTCCTCATGGCCCCAGGGGAAGGTCCGGCGGTTGAAGGGGTCCTCAAAGCCCTCCATGCCCGCCTCGTCCCCGTAGTAGAGGGTGGGGGCGCCGGGGAAGGCGTAGAGGAGCAGGCTGCCCAGCCTGAGCCTGGATTCGGCCATCTCCCGCTCGTAGGGATTCAGCCGGTGGGCAAACCGCCAATCCCGGGAGGTGTCCCCCTTGTGGTCGCTCTCCACCCCCAGGAAGGTGAGGACCCGCAGGGTGTCGTGGGTGCCCAGGGCGTTCATGCAGGAGTGAAAGGCCCACTTGGGGTAATTCTGCCGCAGGGCCTCCATGCCGTTTCTGAAGTTGGCTCCGTCGCCCCCCAGCAGGTAGTCCAGCAGGGCGGTACGCAGAGGATAGTTCATCACCCCGTCGCAGTGTCCCCCCAGCACGTGCCTGCGGCGGACGTCGTAAGCGATCTTGTTGGAGGCGTCCTCCCACACCTCGCCGATGATGACGGCGTCCGGCTTTTCAGCCCGGGCGGCGGCGTGGATGGCATGGACCACAAAGTCGGGGAGCTCGTCGGCCACGTCCAGCCGCCAGCCGTCGGCCCCCGCCCGGAGCCAGGAGCGGATGATCCCGTTCTCCCCGGTGATATACTCCAGCCAGGCTTTGTTTTCCTTGTTGGTGGTGGGCATGGAGTAGATCCCCCACCAGGAGGTATATTGGTCGGGCCAGTGCTGGAAGCAGAACCAGTCGTAATAGGGGGAGGACTGGCTCTGTCCCGCCCCGGGGCCGGGATAGAAGCCGTCTCCGTTGAAGTATTTGGACACAAAGCCGGTGTGGTTGAACACCCCGTCCAGCATGATGTGCATTCCCCGCTTGTGGGCCTCGCCGCACAGGCGGACAAAGTCCTCCCTTGTGCCCAGCATGGGATCGATCTTCTCATAGTCGGCGGCGCCGTAGCGGTGGTTTTCAGCCGCCTCAAAAATGGGACAGAGGTAGATGGTCTCCACCCCCAGGGAGTCCAGGTAGGGCAGCTTCTCTATGATGCCCGCTAAACTGCCGCCGAAAAAGTCCCGGTTGCGGATCTCCCCGTGCTCGTTGGGCAGATAGACCGGATCCTCCGCCCAGTCCTGGTGGACGGTCCGCCCGCCCACCATGCCGGTGGGATCGGGTACGCTGAGGCGGCGGAACCGGTCGGGGAAGATCTGGTAGCAGACCCCCTCCCCGAACCAGGCCGGGACGGTCTCGCCCCTGTCGTAGACGGTGAGCTGGAAGACCCCGGTGTCCTCCCCGGTGCCGTCGGCCCGCTCCAGCCGCAGGGAGTACCAGATGAGCCCGGGGTGCTCCCCCACGCTCAGAAAACCGGAAAACAGGTCCCGGTCCCCTTCCAGGCCCACCCAGGGCAGGGTGAGCTTCAGTTCCCAATCCCCCTCAAACTCCCACCGGGCAATGAGGAACGCCTTGGTAAAGCCCTCCTGCCGGGGGGGGCGGAGGGTAAAACGCACCTTGCTCCCCGAGGGGGCGGCGCCGTAGGGCTCCTTGCAGCGGGAGTCGGAGAGGGAAAAACATTCCGGGGTGTCAATGGTCATGGGATCAGCTCCTCTTCAGGGGATCAGAGTATTTTCCGGGGCGGGGGAATTCATGGTGTCCCGGTTGGAGAAATAATATTCCACAATGTCGGCGGCGATGGCGGCCACCCGGGAGCCCGAGCCGCCCTTCTCCACCACGGTGGCGATGGCGATCTCCGGGTTTTCGTAAGGGGCAAAAACGATGAGCACGGCGTTGGCCGTGGCCTGGCCGGTGACCTGGGCCGAACCGGTCTTGGCTCCCACCGCCACCGGGGAATTGGCAAAATGCCGGCCCATGGTGCCCGTGGTGGCTGCCATCCGCATGCCCTGCTTGATGGCGGTGAGGTGGCTCTCATCCAATTCGATCTGATTCTGGGCCTGGGGCTCATACTCCTCCAGAACCTGGGTAAAGTCGCTAGACTTGACGGTTTTCAGCAGGTGGGCGGTGTAGTGGGTCCCCCCATTTACCAATGTGGCCACATAGTTGGCAAGCTGGATGGGCGTGACCTGGGTGCTTCCCTGGCCGATGGCGGCGTACATGGTCTCGCCCTCATACCAGGTCTGGCCAAACTTGGCGCTGGTCTCGGGCCCGGCGATCTGCCCGGCCTCCTCATAGAGCTCCAGCCCGGTCTTTTTTCCCAGGCCGAAGGCGTCGGCGTAGTCGTTGATGCGGGCGATGCCCAGCCGCAGGCCGGTCTCAAAAAAGTAGATGTTGCAGGAGTCCCGAATGGCCTCGGACACGTTCTCATAGCCGTGGGTCCCCCGGGTGTCCCGGTAGATCCAGCACATGGGCTGGTCCTGGATCCGGTCGTAGTGGAGGTACCGGCCTGTGTCCAGGATCTTTTCCTTGGTGGTGATGACCCCCTCGGTGAGTCCGGCGGCGGCCACCATGGGCTTGAAGGTGGAGCCGGGGGCGTATAGGCCCTGAAGGGCCCGGTTGAACAGGGGCTGGGCCGGATCGGAGGCCAGGGCGGCGTAGTTGGACCGGTATTCCGAGGGGTCGTAGGAGGGGTAGGTGGCCGAGGCCAGCACCCCGCCGGTCATATCCATGACCACGCAGGCCCCCTTCTCACTCTCCTCGGTCATGCCGGGGATGTGCCGGGCCAGAGCCTCCTCCACCACCTCCTGAAGACCGATGTCCACAGTGAGCATGATGTTGTCTCCGGGCTTGGGCGCCTGGACCTCCCCCGTCTCCTCGTCCACGTGCCAGGTCTCGCTGATCACCCGGCCCGACTGGCTCAGCTCCACGTCCTTTGTCCCGGAGGTCCCCCGGAGGATCTCCTCAAAGGCGGACTCGACCCCGCTGATGCCCACGGTATCGCTGAGAGAGTAGCCCTTGTCCTTATAATTATCCCAGTTTTGGATGGCGCCTACCTGTCCCAGCAGGTGGGCCGCCGATTTGGTGTTGTACTGCCGGACGGTGACCGTGTCGATCTTGACCCCGGTGAGCTTGCGCTCCTTCACCACCGTGATGAAGCCGATGTCGATGTCCCGGGCAAAGACGTAGCTGGTCCGGGCCACGTCCCGGGAGCGGAGGGTGAGCTCATAGAGGATCCCGATGACCGCCCGGGCGTCCCGGTCGCTGAGATCCTCGTCCAGCTTGAAGTAGGTCCGCAGGGCGGTCATCAGCTCGTCGGCGGTGGGAGCGCCGGAAAGGCCCTTCAGCTTGAGAACGGAGAGCAGCCGGGCAAGCTGGGTGGACGAGCGGGTCTCGGTGCCGTCCTCCGAAGTGGAGACCGTCTCAAAGGGGGAATCCGATGTGTAGGTGAAGGGGGAGGAGCCCGACAGGGGGAAGGTGTCGGTCCAGTCCACGTCCTGCTCCCGGCAGACCTCCACCAGAGCCAAAAGGATCCGGTTCCGCTCCTGGTCGCTCCCCATGAGCTTTTCGTCCAAGGTCACCTGGTAGGTGGTCCGGTTGGTGGCCAGCACCCGGCCGTTCCGGTCTAAAATGTCTCCCCGGTCGGATTGGACGGTTTCGGTGGTGGCGATCTTCCGGGTGGACTGCTCTAAATAATAGCTGCCGTTTACCACCTGAAGCTGGTAAAGGACGCAGACATAGGCGGTAAGCACCCCTGCCAGCAAAAAGAGCAGGACCCGGGAACGGAAATGAAAGCGCTTGGTGTTCATACCGGCCCTCCCTATAATACGGTGGCCTTGGGCACCCGGTCAAAGACCCAGCGGAACAGCAGGAACACCAGGGGCACAAAGCACAGGGACAGAAGGATCTCTTTTCCCGCCAGGGCCAGAAGAAGGCTGGGGGAGGCCACCCGGCCCAAAAGCCGGGCCAGGATCCGCAGGGCGTCGATGACGGCCAGGGTCATGGCCGAGCAGAGAAAGCACCCCACTAAGTTCTGCCGCAGAAAATACCGGCACAGCAGGCCGCTGCACAGCCCCATACCGGCCAAAATCAGGGTAAGGACCCCGGGAAGGGCGCCCTGATACGCGTCAAAAAGCACTCCCACCGCCAGGCCGAAGCCCGCCCCGCCGGAGGGACCTTCCAGCGTGGCCACGGCCACGGCGGCCAGGGGGAGCAGCATGGGCTTGATGCCGAAAATAGGGTAGCGGCTGAACACAAAGGCCTCGGCCAGCCATACAGGCAGAAGGGCAAGGCCGTACACCAGCCATTTGATGCAAAAATCTCTGGTTGTCACAGCCTGTCCCTCCTTCCTGGAAGTGTCAAAAAGAAATGCCTGACCCCACTGTGGGGGACGTCATTTGGCTTCGCCAAACGACCGTCCCGGCAGCGGCAAAGCCGCTGCCCATTAAAACCCCGTGATCACAAAGACCTGCTCCAAAGAGCCCAGGTCGGTGGCCGGAGTCAGAACGGCGTAGTCGCTCATGCCGGTCACATCGGTACGCACCTCGGCCACATAGCCCACCACCAGCCCGGAGGGGTAGGTGGCGCTCCCCCCGGACACAAGGCCCGAGGTGACGATGGTGTCCCCCGAGAGAAGCTGGGCATTTTCGGGCAGGTAGGTGAGCTTGAGCCGCTCCTGGCTCATGAGGGAGAAGTCACCCTCAATAATGGCGGCCCGGTCGGTCCGGGCGATGAGCCCGCCCAGCTCCAGGTCCGCGTCCACCACGGTGATCAGGGTGGACCAGTTGAGCCCCACCTGGTCCACGATGCCTACCAGATAGCCATACTGGTCCACCACGCAGTTCCCCGGCTCAATGCCGGCGTGGGAGCCCTTGCCGATGGTGAGGGTGGAGGACCAGTTGGAGCTTCCCCGGGCGGTGACTTTGGCGTCCACCCAGGTGAACTCCGGCCGCTCCTCCCGCAGCCCCAGCAGGTCCCGGAGCCGTTCATTCTCCTGGGAGGCGGCCTCTCCCTCCCGGGCCTGGTCCTTGAGCATGGCGTTCTCCTTTTTCAGGGCGGCCAGCTCCTCCTCTAAGGCCTGCCGCTCAAAGGCGTCGGCGTAGATCCCCTCCCCCCAGGCGGTGACCGCCTGGATGCCGTTGCGGAAGGGGGTGGCCACAATCCCCGCCAAATTGGCAAAAGGATTGGCGATGCCGCCGAAAATAAAGGACAGCACCGCCGTGATAAGAGAGATCAGAAGGGCGATAATGAGGATCAATATTCCGTTGTTTTTGAAAAAGTCTTTCAAAACACTATCTCCTAAAATGCGGCGTTAGCCTTACAAACACCGTACCCCGAATTCCTTCAGCACCTGCCCCAGGGCGCACACGGGAAGGCCCATCACGTTGAAGTAGTCTCCCCGGA
The DNA here is from genome assembly GCA_017937415.1 of Oscillospiraceae bacterium. Classification (GTDB taxonomy): domain Bacteria; phylum Bacillota; class Clostridia; order Oscillospirales; family Oscillospiraceae; genus Vermiculatibacterium. Next base: position 1,497 of record JAGBDQ010000354.1, on the reverse strand, counting down.
TCCCCTCCACCAAAAGGCCGCCCAGGGCCTGAATGCCGTAAGAGCCCGCCTTGTCCATCGGCTCGCCGGAGGCGATGTAGGCGTCGATCTCCCGCGGCTCTAAGGTCCGGAATTTCACCTGGGTACACTCGCTGCGGGTAATGGCCCGTTTTCCCTGACGCACCGTAAAGCCGGTATATACCTGGTGATGATTCCCCGAGAGGAGGGAGAGCATACGCCTGGCGTCCCCTTCGTCGTGGGGCTTGCCCAAAATTTGCCCCTCCAAAGCCACCACCGTGTCGGCGGCGATGATGAGGGAGCTTTCGTCAAAATCCCGGGCGGTGGCCGCCGCCTTTTCCCGGGAAATGGCTTCCACCAGCTTGTCCGGGGGGAGGGAGCGGTCCATATGCTCGTCAATGTCAGCGGCGTGGACTGTGAAGGAAAGCCCCATCCGCTCCAAAAGCTCCCGCCGCCGTGGGGACTGGGAGGCAAGAATGATGTTCATTGAAATGCATCTCCTTGTCACGCTCCGCAAAGGGATAACCGCTCGGTCGCTTTCCTTCCGACTCGGCCTGGTCTCCGGGCCGCAAGCGGCCCTGCGCTCGGCCTCGCTCCAGTCCAAGCTCCCTCGCATCCCTTTGCTCCACGCTTCTTACACTCTCCCGGTTGAACCGAATCCCCCGGCGCCCCGGTCGGTGTCGTCCAGCTCGTCCACCAGGGCGATCGCTGCCTGGACCACCGGGGTAATGACCATCTGGGCGATCCGCTCTCCCGGCTCCACGGTGTAGGGCTCCTTGGCATAGTTGCGCAGGGCCACCACGATCTCTCCCCGGTAGTCGCTGTCAATGACCCCCACGCAGTTGGCGGGGGAGAGGCCGTGCTTGATGGCCAGGCCCGAGCGGGCGTAAAGCAGGGCCACATAGTCGGCCGAGGGCAGGGCGATGGCCAGCCCGGTGGGGACCAGAGCCTGCTCGCCGGGGAGAATGGTCACGGGTGCGTCAATGCAGGCCCGCAGGTCCATGCCCGCCGACCCGGCGGTGGCGTAGGAGGGGACGGGAATATCCGCCCCGATCTTAGGGGAGAGGGCTTTGATCTTCAAGTCCATAGCCTTACTCCTCTTCCCTGGCGGTCACGGCAATGTTCAGCTCCTGGAGCTGCTTGTCGGTGACAAAGCTGGGCGCTCCCATCATCAGGTCCTGAGCGTTCTTGTTCATGGGGAAGGGGATGATCTCCCGGATGGAGTCCTCCCCGGCCAGCAGCATGACCATCCGGTCCACCCCGGGGGCGATACCGGCGTGAGGGGGCGCGCCGTAGGTAAAAGCGTTGTACATGGCGGGGAACTTGGACTTGACGTCCTCCTCTCCCAGGCCCACCAGACGGAAGGCCTCCACCATGATCTCCGGGTCGTGGTTCCGCACGGCCCCCGAGCTCAGCTCCACCCCGTTGCACACCAAGTCGTACTGGTCGGCGGTGATGGCCAGGGGATCCATCTCCCCACGGGCCGCCTTGTCCAGAACC
>JAGBDQ010000353.1 GCA_017937415.1 Oscillospiraceae bacterium | reverse complement strand
CCAGTTCTCGGGCAGATAGACCTCGTCCCCCGGGAAGATCAGATAATCCTCCTCGTCGATCCACTCCGGAGCCGTGGGGGTCACGGGGTCCGTCCCGGCCGCAAAAGCCGGGACAAAAAGAGATACCGCCAGGGAAAGGGACAACGCCAGGGATAAGAAACGTTTTTTCATGGGAAATACCTCCTTTTTTTGTCGCCGCAAACTTCATATCCTTCACTCCGGCATAAGTCGGGGCTCAGTCATTTCGTTGTGCCTCCTCTCCCCACAAAATTTGAGGACTCATTTTGCGGGGACCCCAAAGAGAATTTATGATATATCCGCCAGCTCCAAAAACTCATGCCCGTGCTCGGCGATGTGGTCCTTGCGGCCCTGGAGGTTGTCCCCCTCCAGCAGGTCGAACATCCAGGCGGTGCGCTCGGCGTCCTCGGGCATGACCTTGATGAGCCTCCTCGTCTCGGGGTTCATGGTGGTGAGCCACATCATCTCAGGCTCGTTCTCGCCCAGGCCCTTGGAGCGCTGAATGTTGATCTTCTTGTCCTCCCCGATCTCAGCCACAATATCGTTCTTCTCCTTGTTGGAATAGGCGAACCAGGTCTTTTCCTTGTAGGTGATCTCGTAGAGGGGGGATTCCGCGATATACACATACCCCCGCTTGATGAGGGTGGGGGTAAGCCGGTAGAGCATGGTCAAAATCAGGGTGCGGATCTGGTAGCCGTCCACGTCGGCGTCGGTGCAGATGACGATCTTGTTCCACCGCAGGTTCATCAGGTCGAAGGCGGCCAGGTCCTTGGCGTGCTTGTCGTGGACCTCCACCCCGCAGCCCAGCACCTTCAGAAGGTCGGTGATGATCTCCGACTTGAAGATCCGGGCGTAGTCGGCCTTCAGGCAGTTGAGGATCTTGCCCCGCACCGGCATGATGCCCTGGAACTCGCTGTCCCGGGAGAGCTTTACCGAGCCCATGGCCGAATCGCCCTCCACGATGTAGAGCTCCCGCTTCTCCGGGTCCTTGCTCCGACAGTCCACGAATTTCTGTACCCGGTTGGCCAGGTCCATGGTGCCCGTGAGTTTCTTTTTGATGTTGAGCCGGGCTTTCTCGGCACTCTCCCGGCTTCGTTTGTTGATGAGCACCTGCTCGGCGATCTTCTGGGCGTCGAAAGGATTTTCGATGAAGTAGACCTCCATCTGGGCCTTGAGGAAGTCGGTCATGGCGTCCTGCACAAACTTGTTGGTCACCGACTTCTTGGTCTGGTTCTCGTAGGAGGTCTGGGTGGAGAAGTTGTTGCTCACCAGCACCAGGCAGTCCTCCACATCCTGCCAGGTGATCTTGCTCTCGTTCTTCTGGTATTTGCCCTGAGCCTTGAGGTAGCCGTCAATGGCGGCCACCAGGGCCGAGCGGGTGGCCTTCTCGGGGGAGCCTCCGTGCTCCAGCCAGGAGGAATTGTGGTAGTGCTCGATGATCTGCACCGTGTTGGAGAAGCACAGGGACACCGAGAGCTTCACCTTGTATTCCGGCTTGTCCTCCCGGTCCCGGCCCTTCCGCTCGGTCTGCCAGAACACCGGCTGTGTCAGGCCCTTGTCCCCCACCAGCTCGGTTACATAGTCCTGAATGCCGTTTTCATAGAGGAAGTCGGTGGTCTCAAATTTGCCGGGGGCGGTCTCGTTTTTAAAACGGAAGGTGACTCCGGCGTTGACCACCGCCTG
>JAGBDQ010000028.1 GCA_017937415.1 Oscillospiraceae bacterium | reverse complement strand
GTTTGCGCGTGGGTAAATGATATTGAGAGCATAATCCAACAGCTACAGGCAGGAATCGAATACGTGATAAGCTATGATATAAGATGGGAGGCCCACCCATGACCTTTGACCAATTAAAGGAAAAAGCCCACGCCCTGCCCTTGAAGCCAGGCGTCTACATCATGCAGGACAAGCATAACGAGGTCATATACGTAGGCAAGGCCAAGGCCCTGAAAAACCGGGTCTCCCAGTATTTCGCCAACCTGGCCTCCCACACCGAAAAGACCCGGGCCATGGTGTCCTCCATCGACCACTTTGACGTCATCGTGGCCGACAGCGAGTTCGAGGCCCTGGTGCTGGAGAACTCCCTCATCAAGCGCCACCAGCCCCACTACAACATCCTTCTGAAGGACGACAAGGGCTACCCCTACATCCGTCTGGACGTAAAGGCCGACTACCCCCGGTTTTCCCTGGTGAACCGGGTGGCCGAGGACGGCGCCCGGTACTTCGGCCCCTATGGCGGCCGCCACGAGACTTACGGCCTGCTGTCCGCCCTCCGCTCCGCCCTCAAGCTGCCCTCCTGCAACAAGCAGTTCCCCCGGGACGTGGGGAAGGAGCGGCCCTGCCTCAACTACCACATGGGCCTGTGCGACGGCTACTGCCGAGCCGACATGGACCCCAATAAGCATAAGGAGGCCATGGACCAGGCCATCCGGCTTTTGGAGGGCCAGTTCAAGGAGGTCAAAGCCGACCTGACTGCCGAGATGGAACTTGCCGCCGAGGAAATGCGCTTTGAGAAGGCTGCCGAACTGCGGGATAAGATCAAAGCCATCGAGCTTTTAGGCAAGCGGCAGAAGGTGGTGGCCGGGTCCCTGGCCGACACCGACGTGGTGGGCTACCACCGGGGGGAGGCCAAAAGCTGTTTCGTGGTCCTTCACTATGTGGAGGGTGACCTGGCCGCCAAGGACATGGACCTCATCGAGACCCCCATGGAGGGGGAGGAGAGCGAGGCGGTCTCGGCCCTTGTGAGCCAGTATTACGCCGGACGTTCCCGGCTTCCCAGGCAGATCCTGCTCCCCTGCGAGCTGGAGGACGAGGTCGCCCTCACCCGGCTCCTCTCGGAATCCTGCGGGCACCGGGTCACTCTGGTCACCCCCCAGCGGGGGGCCAAGATGGACCTCATCAAGCTGGCCAACAAGAACGCCGTGGAGGAGGTGGAACGGGCCACCACCAAGGCGGAGCGCCAGTCCAGGCTGCTGGAGCTTTTAGGGGAGATGCTGGGCCTGGAGAGGCCCCCCAAGCGCATCGAGTCCTACGACATCTCCAACCAGGGCTCTGACGACATTGTGGCCTCCATGGTGGTCTATGTGGACGGCCGTCCCCTGAAGCGGGACTACCGCCGGTTCAAGCTCAAGGATATGGAGGGACCCAACGACTACGCCTCCATGGACCAGGTGCTCACCAGAAGATTCCAGCGCTACCTGGACGGGGACGAGAAATTTGCCGACCTGCCCGACGTGCTCTTCATCGACGGCGGCCAGGAGCACGCCCGGGTGGCCGTGGGGGTGGAGGAGAAGCTGGGCCTTTCCATCCCGGTCTTCGGCATGGTGAAGGACGACCGCCACCGCACCCGGGCCTTAGTGACCCCGGCGGGGGCCGAGATCGGCATTCAGCGGATCCCCGCGGTCTTCGCCTTAGTGGGCCAGATCCAGGAGGAGACCCACCGCTTCGCCATCGAGTTCCACCGCCAGCAGCAGTCCCGGCGGGTGAAGGGCTCCGAGCTGGACAAGATCCCCGGCGTCGGGGAGAAGCGCCGCAACCAGCTTTTGAAGGAGTTCAAGAGTTTGAAGAACATCAAGGCGGCCTCTCTGGCCGAGCTGGAAAAGTCGTTGGGCAAGGCCACGGGCAAAGTGGTGTATGATTACTTCCACACTCCGTCCGCTGAGTCCGGCGGCACGGAGGGGATGTAGGGGAGGGGCTTGCCCCTCCCGAAAAGAGAAAGGAACCGCCTATGAAGAAATATTTTCCTGTCCTTATCTTACTCCTGTTCCTCACCGCCTGCGGGGAGCAGAACGCCGCTGAGTCAGCGCCCCCGGACTATGTCTCCACGGCGGACGCCGCCCAGGCCATGGCCGGCTACTTAGGCTGGGAGGACCTGTCCCCTCTGGAGCAGGAGGAGAGGGACCTGTATCTGAACGAACTGTACGGACTGGAGGAGGGGATGTGGACCGAGGCCGCTATTTACGCCGCCCAGGGGACAGATGCCCGGGAGCTGGCGGTGATCCGTCTTTCTGACCCGGAAGACGACGTGGCCGCCGCGAACGCGGTGGAGGAATACCGCAAAGCCCGGCAGGGCGACTTCTTCGGCTATTTTCCAGCCCAGGCCGCTCTGGTGGAGAAGGGAATAACGGTGATCGTGCCGCCTGGCTGTGTTGCCCTATTTATTTGTGACGACCCCGATGGAGCGGTAGACGCCCTGGTGGCGGTCCTCGACGGGGAGGAGCCCCCGGAGCCCACGCCTACCCCTTTACCCAGGCTTACCCCCTCGGCCCCCTCTGAGGATGAACCGACTCCCACCCTGGACATCAGCAGCTTCATACCGTTTGATCCCCCCAACCGACACCATATAAGGCGGCTGTATGACACCACGGTTATCTTGGAGGCCTATGCGTCAGGGGACGAGAGCGAACTGGACGAACGGGACGCCGCCATCCTGGCCCGGTGCAAGGAGGCCATGGAGTGTATTAGCGGGGATATGACCGATTTTGAGAAGGAGCTGGCCCTTCGGGATTGGATGCTGGAGCAGGGGACCTATGATGAGACCGTCCTCAGCGGCAAGTCCTTTATAGGCCAGAAGGACAACACCAATCCTTACGGATACTTAGTGAGCGGCTACGGTATCTGCTATGGTTACGCTACCACCTTCCAGCTTTTGATGGACCTGGCCGGGGTGGAGTGTATTACTGTGATAGGGGCCGCATTTGATTCTACCGAGGACCACGCCTGGAACATGGTGAAGCTGGAGGGGGAGTGGTACTGTGTGGACACCACCTGGGACATGGAGGGCGGCTATAATTTTTTCAACGTGACCAGTGACCGTATGCGCGGGAGCAACCACCAGTGGGACTACGAAAATGTCCCCGAGGCCACCGCCACCCGCTTTTATTGGAGCGGCTATGGCAAGATGCCGGAGTAAGGGGGAGCGCACCGTGAGAAAATATGTTTTCTGCATACTGCTTCTCCTCCTTCTGATCTCCTGCCAGAGCTCCCCCCGGCAGGCCGAGAGCCCCACCCCTGCGCCCACACCTACCAGTTTTACCCTTAACAGGACCGACATATCTTTCTTTAACCCCGGCGAACGCTTTGACTTGAGGGTACGTTTGGTGCCCGAGGACGCCGAGGTCGAGGTCACCTGGACCTCCAGCGATCCCGACATCGCTTCGGTCTCCTGGAACGGCCGGGTCACTGCCATCAGCGGCGGCACGGTCACCATCACCGCTACCATTGAGGGTGTGGGTGAGCAGGAATGTGTTGTCCGCTGCCAGTTCGCCGATTCGGCCAACCCGGCGGCGACCGTTACCCCAACGCCCGAGCCCACTCCGGAGCCTACTGCTGTGGGCATTGAGGTGGATATTGGGGACGGAGAGCACAAATTTTGGGTGGAACTGGTAGATACTGATACCTATGGAAATTTAATGGTCAACATCTATGAGAAACCGACAGATCGTGAACCAGTGCAGAGCTTTGAAGATCAGTGTGAATGCTCTTTTGAGAGAATCTATTTTTACGTGGAAGATGTGAATTTTGACGGAGATACAGATTTTGGGGTACTCTATTCCAGAG
>JAGBDQ010000352.1 GCA_017937415.1 Oscillospiraceae bacterium | reverse complement strand
CGTTCTGGATCAACTGCAGGGTGCGGACAGCCTCGTTTTCTACGATGGGGCTGAAAAACTCCCTGCCGTGCAGTCCCTCGAAAAGGGCCAGCATGGTACGGCCGATCTCTTTTTCTGTCATTTCCCGTTCGACCTCAAGCATAAATATTTCCTCCTTTGGTCAATTTGTGACCAAATTATACCATGCTCTTCTTATAGAATCAACCCATAAGGTCAAAAAATGACCATCAGGTGGTGAGAGCATGGGTCGCTTAAGGGCAAAAGATGGGAAAAAGAATTTAGTCGGTCCTCGTGTACGGGCCTTGAGGGAAAGAGAACATTTATCTCAGGAGGCCCTGATGGCCCAGCTTCAGCTTCTGGGGATGGATGAAGAACGCGGTGTGATCAAACGGATCGAAAACGGAGACCGCGCGGTCAGTGATTTGGAAATTCAGCTTTTTTCGCAATTTTTCCATGTTACCTATGAGTATCTGATCGACGGAACAGAACAAGACTGACCGTTGGAGAAAATAGTATGCTCCCCCTGTGAGAAACAGCTGCTTCTCATAGGGGGAGCATCATTTTGTTCATCTCAGCCCAACTTTTCGACCAGCGAATGATCCTCCTGAATCAAAAACAAAAGTTTTTTTGCTGTCGGCGTTGGTGTGCTTCTGCCGATCTCCCAGGATTCCACAGTCCTGCATGATACGCCTAAAATTGAGGCAAAGGCCCTTTGGGTCATATCCAGACTTTTTCTGATCTCGACCACGTTGACCTCGGGCAGACTGAGTTTGCGCACGGTGGTTTCCTTTGACGGGTTACCTTTGGTATAAGAAACGGCCTCTTGCAAGCCTTCCATTAAACCGGTAAAAAAATCGACTCCTTCAAAGTTCTTGCTGATCTCTTCCTGGGTCAAAGAAGAGTTAAATACAGGATCTTCCATTATGCTCCCTCCTTTTTGATCAGTTCGATCATTTTGGCGACGGCCTTCCTTTGCTCAGAGGTCAAATCATCCTGAATGCTTTTTGGATAGGCAAACAGAAGGAAAATGCTTTCTTTTTCATAAACGTTGAGATAAATTACCCTGCCTCCGCCGCGCTTTCCATGTCCGTTTAGCTGGATCCTTATTTTTCGCGCGCCGCCAGTGCCTTGTATAGTGTCCCCGGCCTCGGGGTTTTCTAAAAGAATTTGCTCCAATTCAAGCAGATCGTCATCGGATAATCCCATTGCTTCCCATGCACGTAGAAACGGCGCAGTCTGAACAAACTTACAAGACATTTCTTCCATCAAACCACTCTCCATATTTATTATATACGATTTTTTCGTAGCTGTCAATGCGCTCTTTTATCCGAAGTACGTAGCGGTCCTATCTCTTGAATCAGGTCAGATCTTCCCCAGGGCGTCGGCAAAGAGGGTGTAATCCGCCTCCAACTTGGCGGAGAGGGAGTAGTCCCCCTGATGGAGGATCCAGTCCACCACCACGCCCCGGAAGTAGCGGAAGCAGAATTCCGAGACCTGCCGGGGGGAATACCCCGGCGCCAGCTCGCCCACCTGGGAAAGCTCCTGAAAGCAGGCCTCCATGGTGCGCAGGGTGAACCGGCTGGGGGCCATGGCGGCCTCCGAGGGGCTGGAGAGCCGCCGCTGGTAGTAGAGGGCCATGGTCCGCCAGCCCATATCCTCCACCCGCTGGGCGTAGGCGTCCAGAAGGGCTTCCAGCCGCTGGGCAGGGGGGAGGGTCATCTTGTCTGCCATAGCCTCTTCCAGATAGTCGTCCAGAGAGGTAAAACCCTGGGCGATGAGCTCGTCCTTGGAGGCAAAATGGTGGTAAAAGGCCCCGGTGGTCACCCCGGCTTTGGCGCAGATGTCCCGGACGGTCATGCTGTCAAATTCCTGCTCCTGGATGAGCCGGGCGGCGGCCTCCAGAATGGCCCGGCGGGTATTGTCCGAGCGGGTTTTTCGTATCTCCCGGTAATCCATGAAAAAACCTCCTTGACAGTGGGGCAAAATGTGTTATAATGCTCACATAACAACGTTATGCGACTGAAAATTCGATGGTTTTCGCCTTTTCCGTAACATAATTGCGTTATGCGACGGAAGGGACGGCCGCTGTAAGTTTCGGGTGGGATAACAGGGCCGGACAGTATGGATTATAAGCCGGGAAAAGCCGGCCTGTCAACCGAGTGGAGGAATTTTTTTGAGTATCAATCCGGAAAAGATCGCGTTTTTGGTGGACTCCTGCGCCGAGATGGAGCCCCGGCACCGGAAGGGCCTGCCCGTCTATGTGGTGCCCCTGCGGATCGCCTGCAAGGACAAGGACTACAATGACGGCGAGGACATCTTCGCCAAGGATATTTACAAGCGCCTGGAGAAGGGGGAGCTGCCCAAGACCTCCCTGCCCGATATGATGCGGGTGGCCCGGACACTGGAGAACATCAAGAAGGACGGCTACGAAAAGGTCATCGTGCTTCCCCTGTCCTCCGGGCTTTCGGGGACCCACAACATGATCCGCCTGGAGTGCGAGGAGCGGAGGGACCTGGAGACCGTCGTCTTTGAGACCTACAGCGGGGCCATCCCCATCGGGGGCATCGTCCTTCAGCTTTGGGAGGACATCAAAGCTGGAATGACCTGGGAGACGCTGGTGAACGAGCGGGTGGAGCACCTGCTGCGCTCTTCCCACGCCTTCTTCTCGGTGGACACCCTGGAATACCTCCAGAAGGGGGGCCGCATCGGCAAGATCACCGCCTTGGCGGGGACCATGCTGAACATCAAGCCCATCCTCACCTTCGCCCCTGACGGCCAGCTGGTGAACGTGGCCAAGGTCCGGGGGAGGAAGCAGGTCCAGGGCAAGCTCATCGAGCTGGTGAAAGAGCACGTGGGGGACCACAAGGACTTCAACCTGCTGGTGGCCAACGGCGGAGCTCAGGAGGAGATGGAGCAGCTCAAGAAGGATCTGATGGCCGCCATCCCCGGCTGTAAGCACATTTGGGACTCTCACATCGACGGCACCCTCAGCGTCTATATCGGCAGCGGCGTGCTGGGCGCGGCCATCCAGATCTTGGACTGAGAAATGAAGACACCCCCGGGGCTTTTGAAAAGCTCCGGGGGTGTCTCGTTAGGCTGATTTGTTTATGAAAACGGTCGATCCCAAACCTTGACCTGGGTGATCACATCCCGCAGGCGATCTTCACCCACCATATACTCTAAAAGATCATCCGCTGTGTCGCACCACATTTCGGTACGCCGGTTCACTTCCTCAGATCCAGCTTGCGAAATTACCATGCGGGGTTTTTCTCCGGGATTCTGACATATACACCCAAAACAGCAGTAATCGACACCCTTCCACTCAAAGACCGCCTCGCCACCATGCGTCATACACATTTTGAAATCGCTGATAGATGTAAAGCGGTTTGTCTCCGGAGTTTGAAAGATAACAAGGTCTGACATGCTGTTCCCTCCTGTGTAGTTCTTAAAATCTGGTTCTCCATCTGGATAGTTTGTCGGGGGCTTTGGATGGGGAAACCCTGTTGACCAATCAATTTCATGATCATGTGGATCGGTGTGCTTTGTCGGCTGCCAATGATCTGTAAAATGCCGTTCTTTTGTTGCCTTTCCATCCGGTCCGATTTTGGTTTCAACTTCGTAGGAACCCTTGGAAGTATGGATAGTTGTTTTCTTAATCTCTCCTGGTTGGCCTAAAAAGCGCTCATCTGCCGGTTTTGCCGGTTTCCATGCTCCGCCATAGGCACTCCCCATTCCCTTGCGGTCAGAATCATCCTGCAGCACATAGCCGGACTTGACCCGCAGTGTACTCTCTGCCAGCAGAGGCAACTTGCCGCAGATATAGGGTAAATACTTGGAGGGCGTGTATTCCTCGTTTTGATACTTCCAGGAGGAAAGCTCATAGTTTACATAGACAATGTTGCCCTCCATCTCGGGGAATGGTTCATTATAACAGATAATGCGTTCCGGTTCAACTCTTCTAAGCAGTTCCCGGTAGCCCTTCATAAAAAAGCCTTTTTGGTCGGCGTGATGGCCGTGCTCACTGACCATATAGGTAGATACCGCCACTGTGCTGCCTTTGGGGATCCCCTCAAAGCAAAAGTCGAAGGTGGATTCATCGCCCCAACTGACGGTGGGAATTACACGCAATCCCTTTCCTGCCAGATATGCGCCACACCAACGGTTGCGAAACACATTGTAGAGCTGTATGACCGGGTTCATCTCCAGGTACATACTGAAATCGGGAGAAAGCACGGCCCGATAAGGCCTTAGTCTCTCAATGGCCTGTTCTGGCTGCTTCCACACCCGTTCAAATTTATAGTCATACAGGAAGAAGTGGACCATCCAATCGGTATGCCCGTAATCATTTGATTTGGTTCGGTCAAAACCGATCAACCGAAGGTCCGTAAAATCTTCATCGCTGAAAGCGGCCTTTGGTATGATGGGAATATGCCATGCCCCTGTGCCGGGAAATTGGTTTCGCAGCATCAGAGGACTTGTTCGATACAAATAGTTTTCCTCTGTCATAATTGCCACCCTTTCATCGCCTTTGTTGGAGAAAACATCTCAACTATGACGATAAAAGGGTGGCAGTTGTATGATTTAATGCAATTTTCTAAAAAATCAGGGATATTCACGCCGTCTTACCCCGGCGGATGAGGGAGAGGTTCCGGCGGAGATAGAGGACCAGGGAGAAGAGCTGGATGGCGGTGGAGAGCAGGATCAGGGCAAAGGAGAGCTGGGGGGAGAGCTCATACCAGAGCACATGGATGACCATGACGGCGAAGAGGAGGCAGGTGGCCGCCTTGCCGTGCCACTCGGCTCCGCAGACGATGCCGGTCTTTTTCACCACCATGAGCCCCATGAGGCCGTCCATGGTCTCCTTCACCACCAGAGCCGCCAGAGGGCAGGCCATGAGGGGGAACCGGGTCAGAAGGCAGATAAGCATGGCGCACTGGGTCAGCTTGTCGGCGATGGGGTCCAGTACCTTGCCCAGGTCGCTTATCATGTGGAAGCGGCGGGCGATGAAGCCGTCGGCAATGTCGGTGAAGCCGGACAGAAGCAGAACGGCGGCCGTGGCGGGGTAATTTCCCTTCCAGCAGTAGAGCCAGACGAAAACCGGGATCAGGCACAGCCGGAAGACCGACAATAGGTTGGGGATGGTGAAGATCTGTTTGGAGTGATCTCTCTCTGGGATGTGGCTCATAAGGTGCCTCCTGGGGAATTGAGGGGCAGGTATTTTCTGCCCGGGAATGGGGCGCTTTGCGAAGCAAAACGCCCGGCACAGTTATTGGCCGAAGGCCAATGATGTGCCTCATGGAAATGCGTTTCTTATGTGGAACGGCTATTTTGCAGCATAAAGCTATGATACTCGGAAAAGAGTGGAAAGTCAATGGTTTCACAAGGGACGGCTCACTTTGCCTCGGGGAAGCTGACGGTAGCCTTGAAGAGGTCCCCGTCGATGGAGAGGCGGAAGGACCCGCCCTGGAGCTCGGTAAGGTTCCGGGCGATGGAGAGGCCCAGGCCGCTTCCCTCGGTGGTGCGGCTCTCGTCCCCCCGGACGAACCGCTCCATCAGCTCCTCGGGAGGGACATTGAGCTGGTTGGCTGAGACATTCTTCAAAGAGAAGATCACATTGCCATCCCACTTCAGAAGCTCCAGGTAGACCCGGGTGCCCGGCATGGCGTATTTTACGCAGTTGCCCAGCAGGTTGTCCAGGATCCGCCACACATGGCGGCCGTCCGCCGTCACATAGAGCTCCTCCTGAGGAAGGGAAGGCACCAGGGTGAGGGAGGCCGCTTCCAGCTTGGCGGTGTACTCCCCCAGGGCCTGGTCCACCAGCTGGCCCATGCCCAGCCGCTCGGCGTTCACCGTCAGGGTGCCTGTGGAGGCCTTGGAGGCCTCCACCAGGTCCTCGGTGAGCTTTTTGAGCCGCTGGCTCTTCCGGTCCAGCACCTCGATATACTCCTTGGCCTTCTCCTCCTGAATGTCCTCCTTCTTGAGCAGGTCCACATAGTTGATGATGGAGGTGAGGGGGGTCTTCAGGTCGTGGGACACGTTGGTGATAAGCTCGGCCTTCATCCGCTCCGATTTGAGCCGCTCGTCCACGGCGGTGTTGATGGCGCTGCCCAGGTCGTTGAGGGCCTCGGCGTGGGAGCGCAGGTCGGGGAAGAATTTCATTCCGGCGGTGTCAATGGTCACCTCCGGATTCCCCTTCACAATGGCCTGGGCCCCCTGGCGGAGGTTCTGCCACTGCAGGGTCCAGCGGCAGATGGAGAAGAGGACAAAGCCGTTGAAGGCAAAAAGAAGCAGAAGATACATACCTGTCTCGTAAGCGTTGAAAAGCCCCATAGCCAGGAAGAAGTTGATGAGCAGATAGCCCAGGGAGAAGCCGATGACCCGTCCGGTGAGGGGGAGGGCCCCTGCCATCTCCCCCAGGGAGCGGGCGAAAGCCTTGCACCCCAGCCACATCCCTCCGCCCAGCCGCCAGAGCCATGCGCCCAACCGCCAGGTGAGGGTGTTGCGGAGAAGGGTATGGGCCTTGATCCGGGTGGCGGTGGACATGAGCATGGCCTCGCCCAAGGCAAAGAAGGCGGTGAAGCTGAGTACCGCCATGCTGCTGAGCAGGACGAAGTCTCCCCGTTCTGAGACATACCAGTAGGACCGGGCGGCCCACTCCATACCGCAGCCAAAGGCCAGAACAGCGGCGCAGACCATGGCGAAGAGATACAGGTCATAGGGGATCCGATCCGACCAATTCAATGTGAAGGTCTCGGCCTTTGGCCGCCGTCCGGCGCAGCACATGAGGAACACGGTGAGGATCAGGAGGGCAATGGTAAGCCCTCCGGCCAGGTAGAGGACGCGGATGTCTCCCTTGGTGAAGGAGTTCCGGGCCGTGCGGAACTCGTCATCCACGGTGAGCCGGGTATCCACGCCGTACTCAATGGCGTAGCGGTAGGTATCCCCATCCTCATAAGGGCGGCTCACATTGCCGGGAAGCTCTAAAATGGCGTCCCCGTCGTCGTCATAAAAAATGGTGACATCCAGAACATCGTCATACTCCCGGTAATTGTAATAGAGCTGATCGGGGGATGTGGTCCGCAGGGACTGATAAATGTCCTCCACCCCGGTCAGGCTGTCCTCCCCCGATGAGCTGAGCAGGATCTCCCCGGTCTCGTTGTCCCGGATGATATACCGGAAGTTGGTCTGCTCGGGGGAGAGGTTGGAGAGGTAAATGTTGTAATTTTTCTCCTGAAGATAGCCCAGCTTTTCTCCCCGGCGGACCTGGTCGTAGATGTTCAGGGTCTCCATCAGGTGGCTGTACCGGTCATTCATG
>JAGBDQ010000351.1 GCA_017937415.1 Oscillospiraceae bacterium | reverse complement strand
TCTGTTTTCAATCTATACTGATTGAGCGGTGTGTTTTTGTTTTTCACACATTCATTATACTCCGCAAAGTCAGAGCGGCCAACCCTTTTTCGGGCTGACCGCTCTGCTTTTTTTCGCGCGCGCCTATTTTGCAACGCGCCCCTTTTTTCGGTTTGAACCAAAAGGTTGACGCTGAAAAACTTATCTGTACTTCTGTTCCCGGGAAAGGTGGAGTAGAATACAATCAGACGAAGACCCAAAGAATCATCCCAAATACAGAAGGAGGAGCAGTTTATGAAAGTTCTGATGATCAACGGAAGCCCCCGCCCCAACGGAAACACCGCCCGGGCCCTCCAGGAGATGGAGACTGTCTTTGCCCAGGAGGGCATCGAGACCGAGATTGTCCACGTGGGCAACAAGGACATCCGGGGCTGCATCGGCTGCCGGAAGTGCAAGGAGACCGGCAAATGCGTCTTTGACGATCTGGTCAACGAGACGGCCCACAAGTTCGAGGCCTGCGACGGCCTGGTGGTGGGCTCCCCGGTGTACTACGCCTCGGCCAACGCCACGTTGGTGGCCTTTCTCCAGCGGCTTTTCTTCAGCACCCACTTTGACAAGACCATGAAGGTGGGCGCTGCCGTGGCCTCGGCCCGCCGGGGCGGATTGACCGCTACTTACGACGAGCTGAACAAATTTTTCGGCATTGCCGGTATGCCCATCGCCGGCGGCCAGTACTGGAACGGGGTCCACGGCTCCGCCCCCGGCGAGGCGGCCGAGGACACCGAGGGCATGCAGCAGATGCGCACCTTGGCCCGCAACATGGCCTTTTTGATGCAGAGCATCGCCCTGGGCAAGGAGAAATACGGCCTTCCGGAGAAGGAAAAGCTCACCTTCACCAACTTTATCTATTAAAAAATCAGCTATCGTCTATCAAAGCGATCCTCCGGGAGATCCCGTTCCGGAGGATCGCTTTTTTGCGGGTCTGGAGGATTTCTGCCTTTTCTCTTGACAATCCGAGATAGTTGTAGTATCATCCAATTTAGTTGATATATCATCTTTGTCAGAGAACTGGAAGGTGTTACCATGGATGTGACTGACCGGAAAATATCCAGGATCGCCCGGAGCGTCCAGCGCTTTACCAACCGGATGATGCGCCGGGAGGGGATCGGCCCCTCTGAGTTTGACTTTGTGGTGGTGGTACGCCACCATCCGGGGATCACCCAGGCCGAGGTCTGCCAGAAGCTGGACCTGGACAAGGGGGCGGCCGCCAGGCTCTCCGCACGGCTGGAGGAAAAGGGGTATCTCCGGCGGGAGCCCGACCCGGCAGACGGGCGGCGGCAGCTTCTCTTTGCCACCGAGCGGTCTGAGGAGCTGAAAAGCTCCAAGGCCCACTTAGAGGAGGTCTTTTATGAGTGGCTCTTAGAGCCCCTGAGCCCCGGGGAACAAGCCGAGCTTGCCCGGCTGCTGGACATTCTGGACGAGCGATGCCGGGCCGAGCGGCGGGAGCACTTTCCCACCGTGACGGGCCGCCTGGAGTCCGGGGAGGAGCCCCGGATGGAGGAGGGCCAATGAAACTGATTTTTCACTACATGAGCAAATACAAGCTCAGCATCTTTTTCGGCATGTTCCTCAAGCTCCTGGCCACCCTGTCCGAGCTGATGATCCCCTACATTTTGGAGCATATCATTGACGAGGTGGTACCTTTAGGTCAGCTTGGCCCGGTGATCTTTTGGGGTCTTCTCATGATCCTCACCGCCGTCGTCACCCGGCAGCTCAACGTTTTTGCCAACCGGCGGAGCGTGGAGAACGCCCATAACGTGTCCTACGATGTGCGGCAGGACCTCTTTACCAAGACAGCCAACCTGTCGGGCAGCCAGTTTGACGCCTTTGGCCTGCCCAGCCTCATCAGCCGTATGACCAGCGACAGCTACAACGTCCAGTCCTGCGTCCGGTCCCTCCAGACCATGTGCATCCGGGCCCCCATCCTGCTGGCGGGCGGCATCGCGGTGACCATGACCATGGACCCGGTGCTCTCCTCCATTCTGTGCATCATGGTGCCTGTGCTGGCCGTGATCATCATTGGAGTCTCCCGGTACGGCATCCCCCTTTACAACAAGGTCCAGGAGAAGTTAGACGACGTGGTACGCATCATGCGGGAGAACATCACCGGCATCCGGGTGGTGAAGGCACTGTCCAAGGCTGACTACGAGAAGCGTCACTTTGGCGCGGCCAACGACGAAATGACCAGGAGCGACATCAAGGCCAGTACGGTCATGGCCATCCCCGGTCCCTTCATGCAGACCTGCCTCAACGCCGGCCTGACTCTGGTGGTGATCGTGGGAGCCAATCGGGTGAACAACGGGGTGATGAAGCCCGGGGTCATCCTGGCCTTCCTTACTTACTTCAACATGGTCATGCAGGGAGTTATGGGCCTGAACCGGATCTTTATGATGATCTCCAAGGCCTCCGCCTCGGCGGACCGGATCGGAAAAGTTCTCTCGGCCGATGTGGATCAGAAGATCCTTTCCCTGAAGGAGGCCAAACAGCCCGCCGGGGATGAATTTATCCGCTTTGAACACGTCAACTTCAGCTACAACGCCGGAGCGGAAGGCCTGGTGGATGCCTCGGCCTTTGCCGGAGAGGGGCGGGAACAGTGCCTCTATGATATCAGCTTTGCTCTGAGAAAAGGGGAGAGTTTGGGCATCATCGGCCCCACCGGCTGCGGCAAGACCACCATCATCAACCTCCTCATGCGGTTCTATGACGTGGAGGACGGAGGCGTTTTTGTGGATGGCCGGGACGTGCGGACCTATGAGAAGGACGAACTCCACCGGAAGTTCGGCGTGGTGTTTCAGAATGACATCGTGTTCTTCAACACGCTGCGGGAGAATATCCGCTTTGGCCGGGACCTGAACGAGGAGGACCTGCGCCGTGCGGTGGAGGACGCTGTGGCCGCCGAGTATGTGGACAGTCTGGAGGGGGGCCTTGACTACCAGGCCGACATCAAGGGGGCCAACCTGTCGGGCGGCCAGAAGCAGCGGCTTCTCATTGCCCGCGCCCTGGCGGGGGATCCGGAGATCCTGATTTTGGACGACTCCTCCTCGGCCCTGGACTACAAGACGGATGCCATGCTGCGGAAGGCTATCTTTGAGCATCATAAAAATTCTACCACCATCATGGTGGCCCAGCGGGTGAGCTCCATCCAGAACATGACTCACATCTTAGTGATGGACAACGGCAAGTGCATCGGCTACGGGAGCCACGAGGAGCTGCTGAAGACCTGTCCGGAATATCAGGAAATCTACCAGACCCAAATGGGCGCCATGGCCTGAGGAAAGGAGGAGAGGAATATGCCTGGAAAAGGAGACCGGGGCGGCAAAAAGGAGAAGCCAAAGGACACAAAAGGGACCCTTCTCCGTATGCTCCAATATCTGTCCGGCTTTCGCTGGGTGATCCTGGCCCTGCTGCTGTGCGCCTTTGCCAGCAACATCGGCAACCTGCTGGGGCCCCTCTTCGCCGGGGAGGCCATCGGGGCAGCTGACGCCGGGCCGGGACAAGTGTACTTCGGCACGGTGTACCGCTACGCGGGGCTGATGCTGGCAGCCTACCTTACCAGCAACCTGCTGTCCTTCACGGTGAACCTGAGCATGATGCGGGTGAGCCGCAATGTGGCGAAAAAGATGCGGAAGGATGTATTTGATAAGCTCATGGCCCTGCCGGTGGGCTACTTTGACCGCCACCAGGCCGGGGACATCATCAGCCGGGTGAGCTACGACATTGACGTGGTGAGTACCTGTCTGGCTACCGATGTGGTCCAGATCCTCACCAGCTTAGTGACCGTGGTTGGGTCCTTCGTGATGATGTGTGTCATCTCCCCGCCCTTGGTGTGCTGCATGGCGGTGACTCTGCCCGCCGCGATCCTCTACACCCGGTTCATGGGCAAAAAGACCCGGCCCCTTTACGCCAAACGGAGCGCCTCCTACGGCAAGATGAATGGCTATGTGGAGGAAATGTTCTCCGGGCAGAAGACCATCCTGGCCTACGCCTACGAGGATGATGTGTGTGCCGACTTCAGCGCCATCAACCACGCCGCCGCCGATGCTTACCGGGACGCTGACTCGCTGGGTATGACCATGGGTCCCACCATCGGTATGATCAATAACCTGGGCATGGCCATGATCGGCCTGGTGGGGGCGGTGCTCTACATGAACCAGGTGGTGGGCATGAAGCAGATCTCCTCCTTCGTGCTCTACTCCCGGAAGTTCTCTGGGCCCATCAATGAGATCGCCAACATCATCAACGAGATCTACTCCGCCCTGGCCGCCGCCGAGCGGGTGTTCGCCCTGCTGGACCAGGAGGAGGAGACCGCCGACCTGCCCCAGGCCCAGGCCCTCACTCAGGTGGAGGGGGATGTGGAGGCCCGGCACGTCAGCTTCGGCTACCTGCCCGGAAAAACCGTTCTCCACGATCTGGACCTGAAGGCCCAGCCGGGGCAGACCATCGCCATCGTGGGCCACACGGGGGCGGGCAAGACCACCATCATCAACCTGCTCATGCGGTTTTACGATGTAGACAGGGGAGAGATTCTTGTAGACGACAAAGAGCTCCACGACGTGACGCGGGATTCCCTCCGCCGCTCCTACGCCATGGTGCTGCAGGACACCTGGGTCTTCCGGGGGACCATCTTCGAGAACATCGCCTACGGTAAGGAGGGGGCCACCATGGAAGAGGTGGTGGCTGCGGCCAAGGCCGCCCGGATCCACAACTACATCATGCGCCTGCCCGAGGGGTACAATACAGTCATCAGCGAGGACGGGGGCAACATCTCCAAGGGGCAGAAGCAGCTCCTCACCATCGCCCGGGCCATGCTCTACGACACCCAGATGCTGATCCTGGACGATGCCACCTCCAACGTGGACACCAAAACCGAGCGGCAGGTCCAGAAGGCCATGGCCGAACTGATGAAGGGAAAGACCAGCTTCGTTATCGCCCACCGGCTCTCCACCATTCAGCACGCCGACAAGATCCTGGTCATGGAGCACGGGGACGTGATGGAACAGGGCACTCACGAGGAGCTCATGGCCAAAAAGGGGACCTACTACAAGCTGTACGCCTCTCAATTTGAGTAAAAAACCTTATATAAACAGACAGAAAATATGCCCCGCCGTGAATACGGCAGGGCATATTTTTTGTGGTAAGGGCTGTCACGCTGCAAAGGGTGCAGGACAGTCGCTCCTCTTCCCTCCGACTCGGGCAAAATCGCGGCAGCTCCGCCGCCTTACCAATTTTGCCCTCGCTTCGGTCCAGTGTCGCTCCTTGCCCCCTTCTCCGCGCTTCTTCTTACTCCTCGTTCACCACATCGGCGTCGGGGGCGTTCTTGCCGATGGACTCGATGCCGTTCAGGCAGCTGTCCTTGGCCTTGTAGCCCTCGCCGGTGAGAATGATCTCGCCGTTCTTGGCCTTCAGACGGAACCGGAACTCCCCGGCCTTGTCCTGATAGACCTCGTACTTGGGGTGGGT
>JAGBDQ010000027.1 GCA_017937415.1 Oscillospiraceae bacterium | reverse complement strand
GGGTCACGAAAGGCCGGGCAGTGGCGCCCCCCTGGATGGTGTTCAGGACCGGGGTCTCCACCTCCACAAAGCCCCGGGCATCCATAAAGTCCCGGACGTGCTTGATGAATTGGCTGCGGATCAGGAAATTCCGCTTGACCTCGGGGTTTACGATCAGATCCACATACCGCTGGCGGTAGCGCAGCTCCCTGTCCTGAAGGCCGTGGAACTTTTCAGGCAGGGGCAGCAGGGACTTGGAGAGCAGAACGATGTTTTTCGCCCGGACGCTCATCTCTCCCCGCTGGGTGCGGAAGACTTCGCCCTCCACCCCCACGATGTCGCCGATGTCGTATTTCTTGAACTTCTTGTAGACCTCCTCGTCCATCTCGTCCTGGCGGGCGTAGAGCTGGATGCGGCCGGAGCGGTCCTGGAGGTCACAGAAGGAGACCTTGCCCATGCCCCGCTTGGACATGAGCCGGCCGGCCACCTTCACCGGCTTGCCCTCCATGGCGTCAAAGTTGTCTTTGATCTGCTGGCTGGTGGCGTCCCAGTCAAATTTGGTCTCCCGGAAGGGATCCTGGCCCGCCTCCTGGAGCTCAAAGAGCTTCTCCCGGCGGATCTTCAGCAGTTCGGAAAGCTCGGGCTGCTGGGGGGCTTGATTCTTCTGCTGCTCTGCCATATGTCTCTCTCCTATCCTTGGTACGGCCGGGAGTGCCCCGCCGAAAAAATCAGTTCTTTCTGACCTCTACGATCTGATAACGGAGAATCCCCACAGGGGCCTCCACCGTCACCTCGGCGCCCTTCTCCTTCCCCATAAGGGCCTTGCCGAAGGGGGAATCCTCCGAGATCCGGCCGTTCATGGGATCAGCCTCCTGGGAGCCCACAACGGTGTAGGTCTCCTCCGACCCGTCCTCCAGGTCCTTCACGGTCACCTTGCGGCCCAGGGCCACGGCGGCCTCAGAGACCACCTCCTCGTCGATGACCACATAGTTGGCCAGGATGGCCTCCACCTCGGCGATGCGGGAGAAGAGCTTACCCTGCTCGTTCTTGGCCTCGTCGTACTCGCTGTTCTCCGAGAGATCGCCGAAGGACCGGGCCTCCTTGATCTGGTCGGCCACCTCCCGCTCGCGGACGGTCTTCAGGTACTTCAGCTCCTCCTGAAGCTCCTCCAGACGCTGGGAGGTCAGTTTGATCTGTTTTGTTGCCATGTTCGCTTTCGTCACCTTTCCTGTTTATATATACATAGGGACAAGTTCAAATATTTTTGCCCCCCTGGGTTCAGCTGCGTACAGTGTATTATATTGGCTTTTCCCTCTTCTGTCAAGGGATTTCCCCACTTTCCGGTCCTTTTGTCCGCCCCACCCGAAACGCCGAAAGGGGCAGGCGGCCCGCCTCCCAGAGGAGTGTCATAGTGGGCAAGAGGGGCAGATCGGCCGGGATCTCCAGGCCGCACCCGATCTCCAGTCCGCCCAGATCAGGCTCTCCCCACAGCCGGATGGTGCCGGGCAGCGAGACCTCCCGGGGAGAAAGCTCCAGGGTCACCTGGGGCGGCGGAGCATTGTCCAAAGAAAGCGGGGATGCCCCGTACCGCCGCCACAGGCGGCGCTCCAGGTCCTCCCCGCCCCGGTCAAACTCCAGCAGAAGGGCCCCGGTCTGGGGGCAGAGTTTTTGAGCCAGTTCCAAGGCCGCCGGATCGGCCCGCTCCCCCCGCAGGGCCACCCGCCGCTCCCGGAGGGGCACTCCCTCCATCTGGGCAAGGGCCAGTTGGGCGCCCAGAGCCCGGCACAGAGGCATGGGGTCCACCGGTGAAAGGCCAAGCTCCTCCAGCTCCCTCCCATCCCCCAGGGCCGGGGAGAGCACCGCCCGGCGGATCCCACGGCGGCGAAGGGCGGCCGCCCCCTGGGAAAGACGGCGATGGGGCTTACCGTCAGGGAGGGCGGCGGAAAGCAGATTCAGGCCCAAGGGGCGGTCCTTGGCAAGCCGGGGAAACAGTCCCCGTTCCCCAGACCAGCGAAGCCATCCCACCACCGGGCATCCCCCCTTCCCTGGGAGGGTATGTATTTTGACGGGATAATATTACTTTTCCAACAGCTCCAGAGCCTTTTGAAGCTGGGGATCCTCCTCCGGCGTCAGGGTGCCCAGGAGAAGGGAGCGGGTCTGCTCCTCGTCCAGAACCACCTCCGCGTCCAGGGTCAGGCCGGTGCCGATGAGGGAGACCCCGCCGCCGGTAAAGTACTTGCCGGTGGAGATGTTCAGGGCTCCGCCGTTCACCAGGTCCAGCGTCTGCTGGGAAAAGCCCTTGCCGAAGGTGGGCTCCCCCACAATGACCGAGCCCTCGGTCTCCTTGAGCTGGGCGGCGAAGAATTCGGCGGCCGAGTAAGTGTTGCCGTTGACCAGGATGGCCATGGGCAGGTCCACACAGTCGGCGTCCGAATAGGTCACCTCCTCCTTCCCGTTCTTGGTCTGGGAGCGGAAAATGGGTCCCTCGGGCAGCAGGTGGTCCAGCATCTGAGTGAGCTCGTGGACATAGCCGCCGCCGTTGTTGCGCATATCAAAGACCAGAGCCGCAGCCCCCTGCTCCACCAGCTCGTCCACCGCGGCGATGAGCTGATTGCCGCTGCCGCTGTAGAAGTTGGCCAGGGCCACATAGCCTACCCCATTCTCCAGAAGGGTATAGGAGGTCACTGAATCGTTTTCAATGGAGGCCCGGGTGAGCTCCACCTGCCGCTCCTCCCCCGCCTCATTGAGGACCGTGAGCTTCACGGTGGTGCCCGCCTCCCCCTGGATGCGGACTGTCCCCTCCTG
>JAGBDQ010000350.1 GCA_017937415.1 Oscillospiraceae bacterium | reverse complement strand
GGGGACACGCCCCTGGGAGATTTTGGGGACAACATCTCGGGCGGCGAACGGCAGCGGATCAACATTGCGAGGGCGCTCCGGTCCCACCCGGCCATCCTCATTTTCGACGAACCCACCACCGGGCTGGATCCGGAAAATGTGGCCCTCATTGACCAGTTTATCTTTGACCGGAAGGATGTTACCCGCATTGTCATCACCCACAACTGGGCGGAGGCGTACCTCTCCCGGTTCGATTCGGTGCTCCGCATCGGGGAGAAGGCTTAAAGCAAGAGAGACAGGCGTTCCCGCAAAGGGGGAATGCCGTCCCTGAGGTCATAGGACCGTCATTGTCCCTTCGGGACAACGACCGGTCCGGCAACGGCAAAGCCGTTGCCTGGGGGAGGGCCGTTTCGGCCCTCCCTTCATTTTACTCATAAGGTCAACTTACACTTGATTTTTCTCAAAATCCTATGCATTGAAGTCAAGCGTCATTTGATGTATAATACAAGTACAGTTTGAACCGGGGAGGAAATTCCATGAACAACGAGCTGCTGGGGACCCAGATCGCCAAATACCGCAAGGCCGCAGGTATTACTCAGGAGGAGCTGGGCCGTGCAGTTGGGGTGTCCACCCAGGCGGTGAGCCGCTGGGAGTGCGGGGGCGCCCCCGACGTGTCCCTGCTGCCCGCCATCGCCGATAAGCTGGGGGTCACCATTGACACACTTTTCGGCCGGGGGGAGGGAGCCGCCGGGGATATGTACGAGAGCCTCCACAACTGGCTGTGCGC
This sequence comes from Oscillospiraceae bacterium, assembly GCA_017937415.1. Lineage (GTDB taxonomy): Bacteria > Bacillota > Clostridia > Oscillospirales > Oscillospiraceae > Vermiculatibacterium. The sequence goes on along the minus strand of JAGBDQ010000350.1, from coordinate 6,895 downwards.
CATCCCTCAGGAAAAGCGGATGAAGGAGTTTTACCGCCTGCTGTCCATCACCCCGGACCTGCTGAACGGCACCTTTTCGGACGGGCCCTATGCCCCGGAGGAAAAGCGGCTTGTGTCTTCCAGCGCCTACACCGCAGAGGGGCACCTGATGCGGGAGGTCTTCGACATGGAGGAAGGGCTGCTTTTAGCTGTTCGGGCGGAAGACTGCCCCTTCTACCTGATGATGCCCGAGCCGCCAGGAGGCTATGAGTCCAACCTGTTTTCCGCGGAGGAGTACCGGGCCTTCTTTGAGCTGCTGGGGCGGCCCGGCACGCTGGAGATCCTGCTCTTCTTTCACCGGCGAGCCTACCGTCCCTCCACAGCTTTGGCCCTGGCCCATTATATGGGGATGGAGTCGGAGGAAATGGCCCCCCTGCTGGAGGACATGGCCAAAGGAAACCTGCTGGACGGTCAGGAGATCGAGACCGAGCGGGGGGCCGAACAGGTCTATTCCCTCCGGGGGACGCGGGGGCTGATCCCCCTGCTGTTCCTGGCCCGGTGGACCATGGACCCCAGCGATTCCTGGCGGAACCTCTGGTGCAGCCGCACACACCCCATGCTCCGAAGGGTGGAGACCGCGGAAGAAGGTAAGTAACCTTACTCCGGGCGCGGGCCCGGTGAGGAGATAAAAACCATCAAAAATACCCCAGCGGGCGCAGTAGAGAAGGCTCCCGTCAGCTTTGCTGCACCCAAAATGGGGGAACGAAAGGGAGATCTGTTATGAAAGAAAAGAAAGCCACCTTGAATTTGTCCAGCCTGTCGAAAAAGAGCCGGCTCCTGATGGTCTTTGCTCTCATCCTGGGCATGATCACATTTCCTATCAATAACTATGCAACATTGGTCTCCGCCCAGGCTTTGGATTATGCGGGGAAGGGGAATCTGGAGCAGATGGCTCGCTGCCTGTTCCTCTGTTTGGTCATCTTTTTTGTGTCTTCCATCCAGCCTATCGCCTGGGAATGGTTTCGGCAGAAGCTCTATGCCGATGAATACATCTCTGTGAAGGATTCTATGCTCCAAAGTATGTTCCGCCGGCCCTCCCGGCTGTTCCGGCGGGAGAACGACGCCTACTACCTGAACCTGTTCAACACGGACACCCAGAACTATATCTCCTATCTGGGCTGTGTCATGCTGCTGTGCAACTGGTCCATGGCCATTCTTTCGGGCTCCTTCTTCCTGTTTCGCATGAGCCCGGCACTGTGCGTCACCGCTCTCCTTGCGGCGGGGCTGCCCTTCCTGGCCAACAAGCCCTTTGAGAAGATGACCACCAAGGCCAAAAACGACCACTCCAAGGTGGCCGAGGCCTATAACGGCGTTTTGAAGGAGACTTTGGAGGGCTACGAGGCCATCCGGGCCGACAGCCACATCCAGGCCGCCATGGACCGGTTTCATGAATCCTGTGAGAAGGCCCACCGGGCCCGGGCCTGGTTCAACGTGGCTGACCAGATTTCCCAGACATTTTTCTTCGGGGTGGCCGATCTGTCCGATCTGATCTGCATCGCCCTGGGCGGCTGGCTGATCCTCCGGGGGGAGCTGAGCGTTGCCATGATGATCGCGGCCCGGGTGTATTTTGTTCAGGTGGCCAACGCGGTGGGCAACGTGCAGAGCTATGTGATCAATATCCGCTCCACCAGGGACCTCCGTGCCAAGCTGGCGAAAGAGGTGAACGAGCCTGCCGACGTCGGGACCGCCGAGGTGGACCCCGCCGTCCCGGCCACCGTGGCCTACGAGGGGCTGTCCTTCGGCTTCGGGGAACGGAAGCTGTACGACGGCCTGTCCTGCTCCTTTGCCCCCGGCGGGTGCTACGCCATCCTGGGGGAGAGCGGCAGCGGGAAATCCACTTTGACCAAGCTGCTCCTCAAGTACTACGATGACTATGGGGGGAAGATCACTTTGGCGGGGCAGGACATCCGGAATTTGAGCGAAGAAGAAATTTACCGGGTGGTGGGTCTGGTGAGCCAGTCGCCCTTCCTGTTCAACTCTTCGCTGTATGAGAACATCACCATGTTCACGAGCGATCCGCCCAGGGACTCGGCGGAGTATGAAAAGCTGCTTGCCGACCTGAACCTGACGGCCCTGGCCCAGCGGGTGGGGGACGCGCCCCTGGGAGATTTCGGGGACAACATTTCCGGCGGCGAACGGCAGCGGATCAACATTGCGAGGGCGCTCCGGTCCCACCCGGCCATCCTCATTTTCGACGAACCCACCACCGGGCTGGACCCGGAGAACGTGGCCCTCATCGACCAGTTTATCTTTGAGCGGAAGGACGTGACCCGTATCGTCATCACCCACAACTGGGCGGAGGAGTACCTGTCCCGGTTCGACGCGGTGCTCCGCATCGGGGAGAAGGCCGCCGCTGCCTGACGGGATCAAAAGGAGGACTGGAAAACCAGTCCTCCTTTTGGCCTGTTTGGCGCAAAAAAGGGGTTGCCATCGGGGGAAGAATATGGTAGGATGAAAAAAAGGGAGTAGCCGGCGCGGCGTCTGCCGCGTTTCCAAAGCCGTCAATACGGGCATGGCCCCGGTTTTGGGATAGAAGTGGCGAGACTTTACCAGCACTGGTGGGGTCTCGCCTTTTTTCAGCAGAAATTGGGAAAAAGACGGCTATTTTCCGCCCACGGATACAAACTAAAGGGATCACCCAAGAAAAGGAGAAACGCTATGGGGACCACAGAGATCATTACAGCCCTATTGACCCTTCTGGCCGGGATCGGGGTTTTCCTCATCGCCTGTCACACCATGAGCTCCAACTTGGAGGCCGCCGGAAGCGACAAGCTCCGCTCCCTCTTCGGCAAAGCCTCGGGCAGCCGTCTGCTGGGGGTGGGGATCGGTACAGTGGGCACCGCCGCCATTCAGTCCTCGGGCGCCGTCACGGTCATGGTCATCGGCTTCGTCAACGCGGGGATCATGTCCCTGGCCCAGGCGGCCACCATCATTTACGGCGCCAACATCGGTACCACCATCACGGGCCAGATCGTGGCCCTGAGCGGGGTAGGGGGCAACATGGTGTCGGCCACCGTGGTCTTCTCGGCCTTCGCCGGGGTGGGGGCCTTCCTCTCCACCTTCGCTAAGACCGACAAGGCCAAGACCCTGGGCGGCATTCTCTCCGGCTTTGGTATGCTCTTTGTGGGACTTTCCATGATGAGCGGCTCCATGGAGGCCTTTGCCGAGCTGGACGCGGTGAAGGCTTTCCTGGCCGGGATCTCCAATCCCTTCCTGCTGGTGCTGGTGGGGGCCGTCCTTACCGCCATCATCCAGTCCTCCTCGGTCATGACCTCGGTGGCCATCGTTATGGTGGTGACCGGGCTCATCACCCTGGACCAGGGTATCTTCCTCACCATGGGCTCCAACATCGGCTCCTGCGTGGTGGCCATCATCGCCGGTCTTACCAGTGGAAAGAACGCCAAGCGCACTGCCTTGATCCATCTGATTTTCAATGTCAGCGGCGTGGGGATCTTCCTGGCCCTGAGCTACCTGATGAGTGGACTCAGCGGGGGAACGGTCTCCATGGGGGGCCTGCTCCGGAACGCCTTTCCCGGCGCGCCCCAGACTCAGCTGGCCATGTTCCACACTATCTTTAACGTCATCACTGTATTTTTGGTGCTCCCTCTCACCGATCCCCTCATCGCTCTGGTTTCCCACATGGTGCCCGACGAGAAGGAGAGCCGCCGGGAGGCAGAGGGTCCCAAACTCTACTACATGGACGAAAAAATGCTTTCCACCCCCGCCATTGCCGTGGCACAGCTGAAAAACGAGATCGTCAACATGGCCGACATCGCCCTGAGGAACTTCTCCCTCTCCCTCCACATCATCTGCACCCTGGATTTCTCCCGGGTGGAGGAGTTCAAGGCCAATGAGGCCGAACTCAATTTCCTGAACAAGGAGCTGGTGTCTATACTGGTCCAGCTCTCCAACAAGCATCTCAGTGAGAAGGACCACGCCTACCTCTCCACTGCCTTCCACTCCTCCTCCGACCTGGAGCGGGTAGGGGACTACGCCGAGAATATCGTGGAGTATGCCGAGAGCCTGAAAAACGGTGGGGAAGCCTTCTCTTCTACAGCGGTGGGAGAGATCCACGCCCTTCAGGAGAAGATCGAGACCCTGTTCCAGTATGTGATGGCCGCCTATGTGCAGAACGACACCGAGGCCCTGAAGCAGGCCGAGGCGGTGGAGGACCAGATCGACGACATGACCGCCGGCATGGCCCGGAACCACATCGACCGTCTCCGGGAGAAGGCCTGCACCCCCACTGCCGGGTCCCAGTATCTCTCCCTGGCCTCCAACGCCGAGCGGGTGGCCGACCATTTCCTCAACGTGGGACATACCATTCTGGGGTAAAAAGAGAAAAAGCGGGCCCGGGAGCTTTCAAAGCTCCCGGGCCTTTCTCATTTGATCTTGATGATGTAGCCGTCCTTCCGGGGGGCGGCGGGGGCGTCCTCCCTGGCCTTGTAGCCCAGGATGCAGTTGCCGATGCCCTCGTAGTCTCCCTCAATGCCCCACTCTTTCAGAAGGGCCTTGCCCTCGTCGCTGTCAAAGACCTCCCTGGCCCGGTGGATCCAGCAGGCGCCCAGGCCCAGGGCGTTGGCGGCGTTGAGCAGGTTGGCCATGACGCAGCTTCCGTCGTAGAGGTAGGTACCCACGCTCCGGTCGGCCAGCACCACAATGACGGTGGGGGCGCCGTAGAAGGGGTCGCCGGAATTTCCCATAATGCCCGCGTTCAGCTGGGATAGCTTTTTTACCGTCTCGGGGTTTTGGACGGCCACCAGGATGGGAGCCTGCTTTCCCCGTCCGGTGGGGGCGTAGGTCCCGGCCTCCAGTACCGCGTCCAACTCTTCGTCTGTGATCTGCTCCGGCTTGTAGCTCCGGCAGGCACGGCGGCTTTTCAGGTCCTCCAAAGTCGATCTCATAAAGATCCCTCCAGTTGTTTTGATAGGATAAGCATAGCGGATTTGGGAGGATTTGTCAAAGGGGGACTGGGGAATTATTTGTCGGGCGGTATGGGCGGTGTCCAGTGGCCGTGGTTTTTGGTGAGGATAAGAACAGACGGATGGTTGATTCGGGGAGGGTCCCCCTCCGTGATCTTTCCATCATAGTAGACAGTGATCCCATCTTCCACAAAAAAGGTCGTTCTACCGCCGTAAAGCTCTGTGTTCCGGCTTACCCAGAGCACCGGATATGTTTCGTAGAGGTCATCGACCGGGAGGACGCCCACCAGAATGTGGTCGTCATGAAACTCCATGACATAGCCCCGGACGCCGGGATCTGATTTCATGGCGCTCTCTACCGTGCGGGGTTTATAAAAGCAAAGATAGGCCAGAAAAAGTAAAATGGCGGCAAGAATTATTTTCCATTTTTTGCTCATAGGCGACCTCTTTGTACTATATCCAGTATTCTGTGATAGAAATAAGGGTGGAGCCCGAATTTCCAAGATAGGATTTGTTTAGACAACAGCAACGGAATATGGCATAATAAAATGAATACATATGCATAGCGATAGAATAAGGGGCAAAGATAATTTAAGAAAACGCTTCATTTTAAATTACTCCTTTTTGCTAAATTGATTTTACTATATAAACGTTAACAATATATTATTTGGGGAAAGTATGAGGAATAGAAACTTTTTCTGCAAGTGACTCACCTTTTCTTTGAGTTATCTGGTTTGCTGTTGTGCACAACAATAATAACGTTCACGCTTGTAGTATATTGCAAAATCACCAAACCGTCAATAGAAAGTTTTATATTTTGGCCCGTTGCTTATATAAGCCAAGAATAAAGAGAGCCCCGGACAAATGTCCGGGGCTCTTGACGTGCTTGGGATAATTGCTTATTTGTACAGCTCCACCAGCTTCAGCAGGTGCTGATAGCGGGCCTTGGCGGACTCCTCGTTCTTGGCGAAGAGCTCCTGGGCGCGCTCGGGGAAGGAGCGGGTCAGGGCGGAGTACCGGGCCTCGTTCATCAGGAACTCCTGATAGCCGTCCTTGGGCTCCTTGGAGTCCAGGATGAAGGGGCTCTTGCCCTCCTTCTTCAGGTCGGGGTTGAACCGGAACAGGTTCCAGTAGCCGCACTCCACGGCGCGCTTCATCTCCACCTGGCTGTTGGCCATGCCGCCCTTGATGGAGTGCATCTCGCAGGGGGAGTAGCCGATGATGAGGGAGGGGCCCTTGTAGGCCTCGGCCTCACGGATGGCGGTGAGGACCTGGTTGGGGTTGGCGCCCATGGCCACCTGGGCCACATAGACGTAGCCGTAGCTCATGGCGATCTCGGCCAGGGACTTCTTGGGCGTGGCCTTGCCGGCGGCGGCGAACTGGGCGACCGCGCCGAAGTTGGTGGCCTTGGAGGCCTGTCCGCCGGTGTTGGAGTAGACCTCGGTATCGAAGACGAAGACGTTCACATCCTCGCCGGAGGCCAGGACGTGGTCCAGACCGCCGAAGCCGATGTCGTAGGCCCAGCCGTCACCGCCGAAGATCCAGATGGACTTCTTGGCCAGGAACTCCTTGTGCTCCAGAATATACTTGGACTCCTCGCAGCCGTTGGCGGCCCAGCCTTCCAGCACGGGGAGCAGGGACTTGGCGGCCTCAGTGTTGGCGGCGCCGTCGTCCTTGGTGTCCAGGAAGTTCCGGATGATGGCCTTGTTCTCCTCGGAGGTCACATCGTCAGCCGCCATGGCCTCCAGCTTGCCGATCAGACGGTCCCGGATGGCTTTCTGGCCGAAGTACATACCCAGGCCGTGCTCGGCGTTGTCCTCAAAGAGGGAGTTGGCCCAGGCGGGACCCTTGCCTTCCTTGGTGACGGTGTAGGGGGAAGTGGCAGCGGGGCCGCCCCAGATGGAGGAACAGCCGGTGGCGTTGGAGATATACAT
>JAGBDQ010000349.1 GCA_017937415.1 Oscillospiraceae bacterium | reverse complement strand
TCATGGCGGCGACCTCGGGAGAACAGTCCCGGTCCACGCTCATGACGGTGCAGGTGCACACCACGTCGTTGCGGAAGTCGTAGGGGAAGAGGGGCCGGATGGACCGGTCGATGACACGGCTTGCCAGCACGGCGGGCAGAGAGGGCTGGCCCTCCCGGCGCAGGAAGGAACCGGGGATCCGGCCCACGGCGTACAGCTTCTCCTCAAAGTCCACGCTCAGAGGGAAGAAGTCCACGCCGTCCCGGGGACGGGGGGAACAGGTGACGGCCACCAGCACGGTGGTGTCGCCGTAGCGGACCATAGCGGAAGAGCTGGCCAGCTCGGCCACATGGCCCATGGTGATGGACAGGGGCCGCCCGCACAGGTCCATGGACCAGGTCTTTTCGTTGGGGAACTGCTTGTGGGTGATAATGGTTGACATGATGTGTCCTCCTTTGTGTTATCTCCCCCACCGTTTCCCGTTTTAGCACTTGAACGAAAGTCCCGTTTTGAGGCGCTCGTTCAACTGCTAAACCAGAAATGTGGGGGGCCGTTTTACTTGCTTACAAAATAGAAAAGGTGGCGGGGGTTCCCCCGCCACCTTTTGCTAACAGGGGCTGTCAAGTTCCGCAATGGGATGGTCGCTCGGTCGCTTTCCCTCCGACTCGAACTGGTCTTTGGGGCCGTTGGCCCCGCCGCTCGTTCTCGCTCCGGTCCAAGCTCCCTCGCATCCCATAGCTCCGCTCTTCTTTCTTACTTACGGATACCGAGTTTCGCAATGATGGCGCGGTAACGCTCGATGTCCTTACGCATCAGGTAATCCAGCAGCTTCCGGCGCTGGCCGATCATCTTATAAAGGCCGCGGCGGGAGTGGTTGTCGTGGATGTGCACCCGCAGATGCTCGGTGAGCTCGTTGATGCGGGCGGTGAGGATGGCGATCTGGACCTCGGGAGAGCCGGTGTCGGTCTCGTGGGTGCGGTTGGCCTCAATAACGGCCGTCTTTTCGTCCTTACGGATCATGGGTATTTCCACCTTTCAAAATAATTTATCCACCAAGCATAGGAGCGGGCCGGTGTGCTCCTCCGACACGGAGGAATACTCCCGTTTCTGCGCCCGGGGACAGTCGTGCCCAAATACTATAGCACAAAAAATCCCGGTTGTAAAGAAAATTTCTCACAATTTTGCGGCAAATTTCAAGAGCTTTCCCCTTCCCCGTCCGTGGGGGTGTCCTCCGTCTGGGTCCGGATCTGAGTCTCAGGGGTCATCTCCGGCTCCTGCGGCCCGCCCGGCCAGCGGTAGCCCGCGTCAAACATGTCCTGGGCGGAGGCGGTGACAGGGTGTTCGGCAGAGGGATCCAGATAGATAGTATCGCCGTTGGAGAGCCGCAGAGACACCCAGAACCGGGGCAGCGACCCAGGGGCAGCAGAAGTACTTTCAGGATCTGCGGAAACGTCGGGTTTCCCGGGATCTTCCTGGGACGGGGTGACAAAGAACGTACCCTCTACGATCTCGCAGGAAAGGCCGATCTTTCCGCAGCACAGGGAGTAGGCCAAGGCCATGCCCTCGCTGTCCGCCCGACCTTCCACCAGGGCGGCGTAGGGGGTGGAGCCTCCCGACTGGTCATAGGCGGCAGCCCCTCTCAGGGCCCTTGCGGCCTCTGAAGCGACAGAGGTTTGAATGTTGGTAGGGCGGTTGGGCCCTCCGGGACTGGGGAGGACCAGCTCGTCCAGGGCCTGGGCCAGCGCCTCGCTCTTTTTTTGCAGCTCCTCGGTAGGCTCGGAGTAGGTCAGCAGGATCTCTACCACCCGCTGGCTGCCGCTGTCGGGGTAGAGGTTGATCTCGATCTGGGGCATCCCCATAGCGGTCACGGGAGTGTCATAATAGGCCTGCCGGATCAGGGTGCGGATGGAGTCCTCATCCTCAGAAAAGTAGGAAACCCGGAGGACCACCTCCTCCCGGAAGGCCCCCAGAGCCTCCTGAAGCTCGGTGCGGATGGCGCTGGTGCCTGTGACTTTCACCATAGAGCGGACCTGCTCCGGGGTGCGGCGGTAGTGAATGGACACGGTGGCCTGATCGTAAGAGACCACACGGGTAGTCTCATGGCGGATGTAGTCCACGCAGTAGGCCCCCAGAGGATCCTGGGCGGCCACCTCCAGGCAGGCTTCCGTGAGGGCGGCCTCCACATTCCCGGGGTAATCGTAGAACCGGATCTCTCCCTTCTCCTCCCCCTGGGACACCAGGTAGAGGACGGCGGACACCAGCTCCCGGTAGCTCTCCACCCGAATGGCTGAGGAGTCCTCGGCGGTGGTGGGCCGGTCCACATGGGGGGATGAGGTCTGGTAGGACCCGGCCAGGACCTCCCCGCAGCCGGACAGGAGCAGGCAGAAGACCAGAGCCAGCACAAGGCTTCGTTTTTTCATGGAGACCTCTCCTTCCCGTTGCTATGTCACGCTCCGAAGCGGCCAGACCAGTCACTCCACTTCCCTACGACTCGGCCTGGTCTGCAAGCCCCTGCGGGGCTTTCCGCTCGGCCTCGCTCCGGTCCAGTGTCGCTCCTTGTCCGCTTCTCCGCGCTTCTATAGAGCGTCAGGTTTATAGCTCCCAAATCCCTCGCCCAGAACCTCATGGGCCGAGGTGACGATCATAAAGGCGTTGGGGTCCACCCGCCGGATGGTGTCCTTGATGGTAACGATCTCCCGCTGCTTGAATGCGCAGAGGATCACCTTTTTCTCAGTGCCCCGGTAGCCCCCCTCCCCATGGAGGTAGGTGAAGCTCCGGTCCAGGTCGTTGAGAATGGTGGAGGCGATCTCCTCGGGTTTATCCGAGATGATGTAGGCCACCTTGGCGGTGTCCATGCCGTAGAGCACCTTATCCATCACCGCGGTGGAGAGGTAAATAGCCACCGCGCCGTAAAGGGCGGTACCCAGGTTGCGAAACACCAGAGCCACTAAGGCCACCATGGTGAGGTCGGCAGCCAGCAGGCACTTGCCCATGGGCAGCCAGGAAAATTTCAGCTTAAGAAGCCGGGCCACGATCTCGGTGCCCCCTGTGGTGGCCCCCTGGAGGAAGATAATGCCCAGGCTCAGCCCCAGCAGCACGCCCCCGGCCACGCAGGCCATCAGCTTATCCTCCATGGGTGGGAACTCCACCAGTTGGGCCAGGCCGTCCAGCATCAGGGAGGAGATGGACATGGCCGTCAGGGAGGAAATGAGCATATGGGTGCCGAAAAGCCGCCAGCCCACTAAAAAGAGGGGAATATTAAAAAGGATCACCAAAAGGCCGATATTGACTTGAGGAAGGAAAAAGTTCACGATCTGGGCAAGGCCCGTGATGCCGCCGAAGCCGATGGCGTTGGGCTCGAAGCACCAGTCAAAGGCCAGGGCGTAAATGGCGCACCCCAGAAAGATCATCACATAATTTTTCAAGTACTTCTTCCCATCGGCTTTCATTTCCCGTTACTCCTCCAGCAGTGACATTTGCTTTTCTCCCCGGTCCTCGGGCTTCAACAGGGCCCCCATCACCGGGATGGACTTGGCCCGATACCGGGCGGGGTCCTGAATGTTGGTCTCCTCCAAGGGCCGGACGCTCTCCAGCCTGTGCTTGCCTCTGGGGGTCATGACCCCTACCCCCTGGGTGGACCGGGTGGTCTTGGGGGCCAGGACGGCGGTGTGAAACACCAGGCACCGCCCCTCGGTGGAGGTGAGGGCCAGCTCCCGGTCCTCCTTCAGGTGGAAGGCCGCCACCAGGGGAGACTTGTCCGAGTACGCCCCGGTGAGCTTTTTCCGCTTGGTCTGGGTCTTGTAGCCCTCCAGCTCCACCCGGGCCGCCTTGCCATTTTCAAAGAAAAAGAGCAGGTGCCCGGAATAATCCCGGGTCAGGCAGGCCCACACCACGTTCTCCCCCGGATCCATGCCCAGCTTGGTGGGCAGATAGTCTCCCAAAGCCGAGGCCTTGGTGTCGTCGAACTGGTCCAGGCTGGTCTTGTAGCACTGCTGCTTGTCGGTAAAGACCAACAGCTCGTCCCGGTTGTTCCCCGACCAAGTGAGGAAGGGCGCGTCCCCCTCCTTGTACTTCTGCTCGGACGCCATGCGGAGGGACTGGGGGGTGATCTTCTTAAAGTATCCCCCCTTGGAGAGGAAGAGATTCACCGGATAATCGGGCACATCGTCGGCGGCGTCCTCCTCCACCGCGGTCTGATACTCGTAAATGATCTCGGTGCGGCGGGGGGCGGGGTATTTCTTCATCACGTCCCGCAGCTCCCCGGCGATGATGGTCTTGACCCGGCGGGGGTTGTCCAGAATATCCTGCAGGTCCTCGATCTCTTTCTCCAGTTCGGCGGTCTCGGCCACCCGCTTGAGAATATATTCCTTGTTGATATTCCGCAGACGGATGTTGGCCACGTATTCCGCCTGGATCTGGTCGATGCCGAAGCCGATCATCAGGTTGGGGATGACCTCAGCGTCCAGCTCGGTGTCCCGGATGATCTTGATGGCCTTGTCAATGTCCAGCAGGATCTTCTTCAGACCCTTAAGCAGATGGAGCTGGTCCTTCTTCTTTTTCTGAATGAACCAGGTCCGGCGGCGGACTCCCTCCACCCGCCAGGCCACCCACTCCTCCAAAATCTCCCGGATGCCCATGACCCGGGGGGTGCCCGCAATGAGGATGTTGAAGTTGCAGGGGAAGGAATCCTGAAGCTGGGTGGATTTGTAGAGCTTCTGCATCAGCTTCTCCGGGTCGGTGCCTCGCTTCAGGTCGATGGTGAGCTTCAAGCCGCTGAGGTCGGTCTCGTCCCGCATGTCGGCGATCTCCTTCAGCTTGCCCGCCTTCACCAGCTCGGTGACCTTGTCCATGATGGCCTCGGCGGTGGCGGTGTAGGGGATCTCATAGATCTCGATGACGTTGTCCTCCTTCACATGCCGCCACTTGGCCCGGACCTGGAAGGAGCCCCGGCCGGTGTTGTAGACCTCGGCCATCTGGGCACCGTCATAGAGGAGCTGCCCTCCGGTGGGGAAGTCGGGGGCCTTGAGAATGGACATCAGGTCGCAGTTCGGATCCTTCATAAAGGCGATGGTGGCCTCGCACACCTCCTGGAGGTTGAAGCCGCAGAGGTTGGAGGCCATGCCTACGGCAATGCCCTGGTTGGCGGCCACCAGCACATTGGGGAAGGTGGTGGGGAGCAAGGTAGGCTCCTTCATGGATCCGTCGTAGTTGTCCACAAAATCCACCGTGTCCTGGTCAATGTCCCGGAAAAGCTCGCTGCAGATGGGGTCCAGCCGGGCCTCGGTGTACCGGGAGGCCGCCCAGGCCATGTCCCGGGAGTAGACCTTGCCGAAGTTTCCCTTGGAGTCCACAAAGGGGTGCAGAAGGGCCCCGTAGCCCCGGGAGAGGCGCACCATGGTGTCGTAGATGGCGGCATCCCCGTGGGGGTTCAGGC
>JAGBDQ010000348.1 GCA_017937415.1 Oscillospiraceae bacterium | reverse complement strand
GCCCCCCACGTCAAACTGGGGCTCCCCCTCCCAGAGGGCGGCCACCTCCCCCCGCTCGTCGCACAGGCCCACCCGCAGGGGCGGGAGGATCAGCCCGTCAGAGAGCAGGCGGATCAGGTCCCGGAGGAGGGTGGTCTTGCCGCCCCCCGGCGGGGCCAGGATCAGCGTATCCGGAAAGCCCCCCTCCGCCCCCAGCTCCCGGAGGACCCGGGCCCCGCAGCCGGGAACGGCGTGGGCCAGGCGCAGGTTCAGGGAGGAGAGCCGGCGCAGGTTCTTCACCTGTCCCTCCTGGGTCCAGACGCTGCCGCACAGGCCCAGACGGTGGCCTCCCCGGAGGGTGAAGTAGCCCTGACGAAGCTGCTCCAGGGCGGCCTGGGGACTTGCCTGGGTGGCGATCTCCACCGTCAATTCCAAGTCACGGCGGCTCACCCTTCCCTCCCCGGGCAGGGGGAGCTCGTCCCCCTCCAAAACGGCGGCAGGCTCCCGCCCCACCCGGAGGCGGAGCTCAGAAGCCTTTTGCCGGATCCCCTCAGGGAGGGCCAGGGCCCGCTCCCGAAGCTTAGGGGGCAGGATGGCCGCCCCCTCCTCGAACACCGTTGTCTGATTCATGGGATACCCTCCTCTTTGGTGCTTGTCTCACGTCTGCATCATGTCTATGAGGGTTTGTCCCCATTTATGTCGGGACATAAAACAGATACTCCCAAGGTTTTCCTCGGGAGTTTCCTGTCGGCTTCTGTTTTTGTGTTTTGGGTCAGCTCATCTTACGCCGGAGCTGCTCGGGATTGTCGGCGTAAAGGAGGGCGGTCTCGGCGGTGATACGGCCGCCGTGATAGAGGTTGAGAATGGACTGGTCCATGGAGATCATCCCCTCGGAGGCGCCGGCGGCGATGGCCGAATCGATCTGGTGGGTCTTGGAGTCCCGGATCATGCTCCGGATGGCCGGGTTGATGTGCATGATCTCGAAGGCGGGGACCAGCTCCCCGGTCACATCGGGGAGAAGCTGCTGGGACACCACGGTATCCAGCACCATACCCAGCTGGGCCCGGATCTGGCCCTGCTGCTGGGGTGGGAAGGTATCCACGATCCGGTCGATGGTGTTTACCGCCCCTTTGGTGTGGAGGGTGGCGATGAGCAGGTGGCCGGTCTCGGCCGCCGTCATGGCGGTGCGGATGGTCTCATGGTCCCGCATCTCCCCCAGCAGGATCACATCGGGGGCCTGCCGCAGGCAGGAGCGGAGGGCGGACAGGTAATCCTGGGTGTCGGTGGCGATCTCACGCTGGGAAATGATGCTGCGCTGGTTCCGGTGGAGATACTCGATGGGGTCCTCCAAGGTGATGATGTGCCCCTCCCGGGTGCGGTTGATGCGGTCGATGAGGCAGGCCTGGGTGGTGGACTTGCCGCTGCCCGCCGTGCCGGTGACCAGGATCATGCCGTGCTGCACATCGGCCAGATCCAGCACCGCCTTGGGGATATTCAGGTCCAGGTAGTTGGGAATATCAAAGGCCACCACCCGCACCACCGCGGCCCATGAGCCCCGCTGACGGTAGACATTCACCCGGAACCGAGCAAGGCCGGGGACTGAGAAGGAAAAGTCGTCATCTCCGGTAGCCTGGAAGTGATCCATGGGCCGTTCAGAGCAGGCAAAGAGCTCTGAGATCAGCTTGGTGGTCTCCCGGGGGAATACCTTCTCCTCGCTGATGGGCATCAGGTGCTTGCCCAGCTTCTCGCTGACCGGACCGCCGGCTACGATAAAGAGGTCAGAGGCCCCGTCCTGTACCGCTCTTTTCAGATAATCCATCAATTCCGCCATATCCGCTCTCTCCTTTTTCTTGGGTATCTTGATAAAGTCACATTCCGGCCCGGCGGCCGGAAAACTTTTGGCGCCTACTCTCCCACAGGGCTGTCCCCGTCCCAGAAGCCCAGGTCGTCGTCAAGCTCCTCGCCGTCCCAAATGTTCAGGCCGTCATCGTACTCCCGGTCCCCTACGGCCACAGTCTGCCAGCGGAGGACAGTATAATCGTTGGTGGAGCGGACCTCCACCTCCACCCGGAGCTCCTGGGTCTCGCTGATGGAGACGATATACCGGCACAGGTCACCCTCCACCGTCACCTCGTCGGGCAGCTCCCCGAACCGCAGCCGGGCCAGGATCTCCTGGGCCCTGCTGTCCGCGGCGTAGTAGTCGTAGACCGCCTTGGCGGTGGCCTCGCTGAGGGAGGAGTCCGCCCGGACGGTGCTGAGGCTCAGAAGGGCGAACACCGTCAGGCAGAGCACCGAGAACATGGTCAGGAGGGACGCCCCGCCTGTGGTGGGGGGCGAAAAGCCCTTATCGCGGTCAGCCACGGCCGGTCACCTCCTTCTGCCAGGAGACCTCAATGGAAAAGAGACTTTCCATCCCATCGCCTTCACAGTCAAATACCTCTACATTGGCCCTTCCCAAACCGGGCAAGCCGCCGTCCAGCTCCGTGACCCAGATGGTGTAGGTGCGGCTGCCGGAAGAGATTGGGAGTGGTTCTCTCCCGCTTTCCTCATAGGTTATGACCTGCCAGTTTTCATCGTAGTTCTCAAACCAAAACCCATCCCGCTGTTTGGGCTCGGTCCCGTTGACCTGGTTCAAGGCGGCCTCCAGATCGCCGCCGTTATGGCGGATCACCTCGGCCACCGACTGGCAGAGCACCGAGGCCCTGTCCCGGGCCTCCACCCGGCGGGAGACCCGGTCCGACTTCACAAAGGCCTGGAGGCACAGGGTAGCCGACAGGGCAAAGACGGCGATCATCACCATGAGCTCCATCATGGAAAGAGGCGCTTTCCGTTTCATACCCCATCCCCCTCTCCGCTCCGCAGGGTCAGGCGCAGGGTAGTGACCTCACCCTGGGGATCCAGCAGGTCGATGGTGAGCAGACCATCCTCCAAAGAAAGCCGCATCCAGTCGCAGGCCATGATCCGCTCCCCATCGTCAGGGAAAAGCTCCAGGTCCGCCTCGGAATAGAGCTCCATCAGATAGCCGTCGTGATAGTAGACCCGGGTGATATAGTTTTCGTCCTCCCAATCCCGGAGGACCAGAGCCTTCACCCCGCCGAACACCTCTAAGCTCACCCCGCCGTATGTGTCGGCCTGACGGACCCGGGTGGCCACATACTGCACACAGGTGCGGCGGTCGTAGGTCACGCCGTCCCGCCGGGTGATGCGGGCATAGGTGTCCGCGCCGGTCAGCAGGACCGTAAGCACGCACACCGCGAATACACCAAAGAGCAGCAGAGCCGCCAGGGTGTCAATATGATGTTGTGAGCCTTGTTTTCTCATTTTTTAACTTCCAATACGGTAATGTCCGGCATCAGGTTTTCGGCGAAAATGTCGTAATAGACCACATAGTTCTCTTCGTCCATCTGAAGGCCATAGTGCTCCTTTAAGTAATCCAGATTGGGGGGGTAGACTCCCTCAGCGGCGTAGCAGGCCACGCAGCCCCGCCGGATGGCCTGCTCCAGCTGGTGTTTGCTCTCGGCCTTGCTGTCCTGGTCCAGGCCGTTCACCGCCATGGCAAAGCCCAGAAGGATCACCAGGGCGATCACCGGAAGGGAAAGACCCTTCAAAAGTCCGATCCCCGCGTTCTCTCTCTTTTTCATAGGCTCACCCAATGACGGCCATGATGCGGGTCAGAGGAAGCATCACCGAGAGAAGGATCAGGCCCACCAGCAGGGAGCAGATGAGCACCAGGGTGGGCTCCACACGGCTCACCGTATCCTCCAGAGCGGCCTCGCTCTCCTCGGACAGCTTCGCCGCGATCCGGGCCATGGCGGCGTCGGCCGAGCCGCTGCGCTGGGCAAGCTCCAGCAGCCGGCTGTCTCCGGCGCTGAGAATACCGCTGTCCCGCATTGCCTCCCCCATGGCAGAGCCGTTTTCCATCCGGCTCTGGCAGTCCAGGCACCGGGCCGAGGCGCCGGGCACATCCTCCATGATCCCCCGGGCCAGCTCCAAAGCCTCCTCCACGGGAAGGCCGCTGCCCATGGCCATGGCAAGGGCCTGGGCCAGACGGGCGTTGTTCAGCTTCCGGGAGACTCCCTTGTCCCCCCGGGCCTTTCTCCATGCAGCGAGGACCTTCTCCCGGAAGGAGCCCACCGCGGAAAAGAGGACCAGAAAGATCACCGACAGGACCAACAGGGCCAGCAGGACCGGCATGGCCTTCCCCAGCCAGCGGCCCAGGGTGAGCAGCCCCCCGGCCACGCCGGTGAGCCGGGAGCCCAGAGAGGCGTACACATCGTCAAAGATGGGAAGGACCTTCACCAAAAGGACCCCGATGACGGCCAGCATAAGCACCAGCATCACCGCCGGGTAGAGCAGGGCGCTCTTGATCCGCCGGTCGGTGCGGGCACGGCCCTCGTAGTAATTGGCGAGGGCGGTAAGGGCCTCCTCGGTCCTGCCCGCCTTCTCCCCCACTTCCATGAGTCCGCAGACATAGACGGGGAACCGCTCGGTCTTGCGGAAGGCGGCGGCTAAACTCTCCCCGCCGTCCACCGTTTTGGCCATGGAGGAGAGAAGCTCCTTACTGCTCCCCTCGCTCCCCTGGGCCATCAGGGACAGGCCGTCGGCCACCGTCACTCCGGCATGGAGCAGAAGAGACAGCTCCAGAGCCAGGGAGGATATTTCTTCATGGGAAAGATTTGCTTTCATAGCGCATCCTCACAATCAAAGCAAGATAAATGGGCCTGCAGAAATTCTGCAAGCCCATTTTAACGCAAATTATAGATTTCGTAAAGACTTTTTTTACCACATATTGAAAAAAGTTGTGATTTTTTCCTCAGAAGAAATTCTGAGCCGTGTAGTTCTTGCCGTCGCCGATATATTCCATGATGGCGGCGCTCCCCTTTCCGGAGGAGGCGAAGGTGGGATCCATTCTCTGCCATGTGGTGCCATCGAAGAAGATGGCTCCGTCCACCCAGCCGGTCTCCTCGGTCCAGACGCTGATCCAGGCGTGGTAAGCGGTGCCGGCGTAGCCCACCACCAGCTTGCAGGGCACGCCCTGCGCGCGGAGCATACCGGTCATCAGCGCGGCGTAGTCAAAGCAGATGCCGGTCTTGGCCTTGAGCACGTCGTCCAGCACGGGCACATAGCCTTTCTGCACGGTGGCCGCCTTGTTCTTGTCATAGGTCAGGTTATCCACCACGAAGTTGTAGACCTTCTCCACCTTCTTCAGGGTGTCGGTCTCGTCCTTCAGCAGCTCCTCGGCCTTGGCCAGAGTGTCCTTGGCCGAAGCGTAGTTCACAAACTGGTTGGGCCGGAGGAAGGGGGCAAACTCGTCCTTCAGCTCGGCGGTGAAGGTAACGCTGAGAGACACCAGATACTTGGTGTCCTTGGGGTCGGCCAGCTTCTTCTCGTAGACCTTCACGGTGTAATCCCCGTTGCCGTCGGGCAGCGGGAAGGTGACCCACTCCCCCTGGTTAATATAATAGGTGTACTTGCTGGTGGGGCCGGCCACCTGCACCCGCAGGACCTTGTCCGACTGGGCAATAAACCGGGCCATCACATAGCCGTCCGAAACATTGGAGTAGTCCACCTCGGCCTTGCTGTTCTTCTTGACGGCGGTGCCCGAGGCTACGGGGGTGGTCCCCTCAGGCAGGGCGGGGGCGGAGGCCAGGGCCACCGCCTCATCGGCCAGCTCCACTTCCTTCAGGGAGACCTGGTCCACGTAGAGCCCCTCTTCAAACTTTATGTCCGGAAGGCCCTCAGCCATCTTCTCGGTACACCCAGCCAGCATCAGGAGGGCCAGGGCCCCGCAGATCATTCCTTTCCAGTTCTTCATGAAAAACACCTCTTTGTTTAAATCTATGTTTCCGTGTATCGGAACGTGTAGGTTAATTCCTTCTTTTTGCTTACTCCCACAAGGAGTTCCGGGATTTTCTCCCGCTTTTTCCCCGGCTGCTCTTTCCATTTGTACCCCCAGTATAGCACGCCTTCCCGGAAAATGGAAGTACTTTTTTAAAATTTTTTTCTATTTTTTCATTTTTCTGTAACCGCCAAGTTTTTGACAAATTTCTTTCCCTTTTTTCCCTTCTTTTTGTTGAATCTTTTCCCGATCCGTGCTATGATAAAGAATGTATCATTTTGGGCTGTTTTGCCCATTCGCATAACCCTTAACTTTCAATATTATAAGGGGATGGCTGCCATATGGCTCTGACAACGTTACATGTAAACATGCTGGGGGAGTTTTCTCTGCAGACCGAGCAGGCTGAGATCAACGACGGAGCGAACCGCTCCCGGAAGATCTGGCTTCTGCTGGCGTACATTATCTACAACCGCAGCCGGCCCATCCCCCCGTCCGAACTCATCGAGCTTCTCTGGAGCAACGAGGAGAGCAGCTCCAATCCGGGCAACGCCCTGAAAACCATGTTCCACCGGCTTCGCAACATGCTGGACGAGATCCAGGAGCACGCCGGCCGGGAGCTGATCCTTCGCCGGGAGGGCACCTACGCCTGGAACACCGACATTCCACTGGAGCTGGACATTGACCGGTTTGACGAGTTGTGCCAGAAAGGGCTCAGCGCCCAGGACGAGGAAAAGAAGCTGAATGTCTGGCTCCAGGCCCTCAAGCTTTACAATGGAGATTTTCTGGATAAGATGTCCTCCGAGCCCTGGGTGGTGCCCATTGCCGCCTACTTCCACAACCTCTACGTCCAGACCGCACTGGACACCCTTCCCCTGCTGGAGAGCCGGGAACGCTGGGAGGAAACCGCCCAGCTCTGTCAGGCCGCCCTGGTCCACGAGCCCTACATGGAGGACCTCTATACCCACCAGATGAGCGCGCTTTTGAAGCTGGGACAGTCTCAGGAGGCCGTCAAGGTCTACGAGGAAATGAGCGAGCTTCTGCTCTCCAACTTTGGGGTCATGCCCTCGGACGCGGTCCGGAGCCTCTACCGGGAGGCCATCCGCACGGTGAACACCAAGGAGGTCTCCCCCGGCTTCATCTTGGAGCAGCTGCGTGAGAGCGCCTCCCCCGGCGGCGCCTTGGTGTGCGACTATGATATTTTTAAGGTCATCTACCATTCGGTGGCCCGCTCCATCGCCCGAAGCGGCGACGCGGTCCACCTGGTGCTGATCTCAGCCCAGACCCCCGGCGGAGAGGCTCTGCCCAAGCGGAGTCTGGACCGGGTGGTGGAAAATCTTCAGGAACTCATTCGCAGCGGCCTGCGCCGGGGCGACATTGTGGCCCGGTGCAGCGTGTCCCAGTTTGTCCTGCTTCTCCCCCACGCCAACTATGAGAACAGCCGCATGGTCTGCGACCGGATCGCCAGAAACTTTTCCCGTATGTATCCCCACTCTCCCGCTGTGCTTCGTTCCTCCATTCATCCGTTGGAACCCACCTTGTAACGCTGACGCATAGGAAGTGATCATACTGTGACCCCTCAGAATTACCGACATAAGATCCTCATCGCGGACGACTCCGAGATGAACCGCGCCATCCTTTCCGATATGCTGGGAGAGGAATACATCATTTTGGAGGCCGCCAACGGTGTGGAGGCCCTTCAGATCATCCAGGAGCAGGGCAGCGATATTTCCCTCCTGCTGCTGGACATTGTCATGCCTGAGCTGGACGGTTTCGGCGTCCTGATGGAGATGCGCAAGAACCACTGGATCGACGAGATCCCGGTGATCATTATCTCAGCAGAAAGCGCCGCCACCCAGGTGGAGCGGGCCTATGAGCTGGGTGTTTCCGATTTCATTACCCGGCCCTTTGACGCGCTCATCGTCCACAAACGGGTGGTAAATACCATTCTCCTATACGCCAAGCAAAAGCGGCTGGTGGAGCTGGTGGCCGCCCAGGTCTACGAGACCCAGATCCAAAGCAACATGATGATCGATATTCTCAGCCACATTGTGGAGTTCCGGAACGGTGAGACCGGTCTCCACATTCGTCATGTTCACGTTCTGACCGAACTGCTGCTGGAAAAGCTGAACCAAAAGGGAGACTTTTTCTTTACCCAGCAGGAGATCTCCATCATCTCCACCGCATCGGCCCTCCATGACGTGGGAAAGATCGCCATTCCCGAGGAGATCCTGAATAAGCCGGGCAAGCTCACCGACGAGGAGTTTGCCGTGATGAAGACCCACACCACCATCGGCGCCGAGATGCTTCGGAACCTGCCCATCTATCAGGATAAGCCCCTTGTGAAGACCGCCTATGAGATCTGCCGCTGGCATCACGAGCGTTGGGACGGACGGGGCTATCCCGACGGGCTCAAGGGGGATGAGATCCCCATCACCGCTCAGATCGTGGCCCTGGCCGATGTATATGACGCTCTCACCAGCAAAAGGGTCTACAAAGGCCCGTTCTCTCACGAACAGGCGATCCAAATGATCCTGAACGGGGAATGCGGGGTCTTCTCCCCTCTGCTGATGGAGTGCTTCTCCGAGCTTTCCGACGATATTTTGCAGGCATTTTCAGCGGATTCCATGGGTGAGGACAGTCACCAACGTCTGCTGGAGGTCACTGAGGAGATGCTTCACCACGAGAATTTCTCGGTCTCCCGCCGTACCCTTCAGCTCGTGGAGCACGAGCGGATCCGCCGGGATTTCTTCGCCTCCCTCACCGAGGAGATCCAGTTTGAGTTCACCCTCAATCCGCCCCAGGTCACCCTCTCCCCCTTTGGCGCCCAAAAGCTGGGCTTCCCCGAGGTGATGAAGGACCCCCTTCGCGATCCCGCCATTCTGGCCATGTCCGACGGGGAAACGGTGAACGCCCTGTCCGGCCTGCTCCGGTCCACCTCCCCCGGTCAGCCTACGGTCACCTTCGACTGCAAGCTGAAGGTGGGGGGCGAAGAGCGGTGGTATCAGATTGTGGCCCGGGCCAACTGGTCGGCCGATGAGCCCCCCCGGTATCTGGGCGCCATCGGCAAAGCCACCGACGTTCACGAGAACCGTCTGCGGATGGCCAATCTGGAACGTATGGCCTCCACCGATCAGCTCACAGGCCTGCTGAACCACGCCAGTGCCCGCAAGCAGATCACCACCCGGCTGGAAGAGCGGCCCCACGGGCGGTACGCCATGGCCATCTTTGACCTGGACCTGTTCAAGCAGGCCAACGACACCTACGGCCACCTTTTTGGCGACCAGGTGCTGGCCCACGTAGCCACGCAGCTCCGCAACACCATCCGGGGCGGCGACATCGTGGCCCGGGTGGGCGGTGACGAGTTCCTGATCTTCCTGGAATATAAGGACGCGGTGGAGCCCGCCATTCGCCGGATCTACAATGCCCTGTGTGACACCTACGACGGTTTTCCCATCACAGTGAGTATGGGAGTTGCCGAGACCGGGACAGTGGGGCCCAACTATGACGAGCTGTTCCGGGCCGCCGACAAGGCCCTCTACTCCATTAAAAAGGGACAGCGGGGCAAGGGCGCCAAATATGTCTTTTACGATGATTCCATGTCCCAGATGGCCTCGGCCATCTCCCCTCTGGACGAGGGCAGTCAAGACGAGAAAGGAGGGTCCGGCAAATGACACTGCAGGAATGCTACACCGCTCTGGGCGGCGACTTCGACGGGGTCCTGGGCCGTCTGCGCAGCGAGGCTCTGGTGAAAAAGTTTGTGCTCAAGTTTCTGGACGATCCCAGCTATGACCTGCTTTGCCGGTCCATGGCCGGGGAAGATTACGGGGAGGCTTTCCGGGCCGCCCACACCATCAAGGGAGTCTGTCAGAACCTGGACTTTACCACCCTCTACCGCTCCAGCGCCCAGCTCTGCGAGGCCCTTCGGAACGGCTTCCAGCCCGAGGCTCCCGCCCTGGCCCAACAGGTGAACGCCGACTATGAGCAGACCGTCAGCGCCATCCGGGCTTTCCGGGATTCTCTGTCCCAGTAAGCAAAAACTCCAGCAAACGTATCAAGTATCAAAAGGATTGATTGCCTATGAAAGTTATTAAAAGTAAAACCACCCGTTTTCTTACCGTAAGCCTTGTGGGAGTGATCCTTCTCTGCGTCTGTGTGTTCTCCTTTCTGGCCGTCCACATGAACCGGGAAAGCACCCAGACCATCAATCAGGTAGGGACCCTCTACATGTCCAACATGAGCCAGCAGATTTCCATGCATTTTGCCACCACCATCTCCCTCCGTCTGGACCAGTTGGACGCTCTGGTGACCACCATCCCCCCCGACAGCGGCCGGGACCTGGATGACCTGTATGAAGAGCTGAGCTACCAGGCCAAGGCCCGGAACTTTGACTATCTGGGGCTTTACTCCACCGACGGCACATTTCAGATGATTTACGGGGAGCAACTGGAGGTCACCGACCCGGAGCCCTTCCTGAGTTCCTTGAACAACGAGGAAAAAAAGGTGGCTATCGGCACCAATGCCGACGGGGAAAAGGTGGTCCTTTTGGGGGTCTCCACCACCTATCCCATGGTGGACGGCAAGGAGTGTACTGCCCTGGTGGCCGGCCTGCCCACCTCCTACATCAGTGAAACTTTGTCCCTGGAGATCGATGACGACCAGATCTATTCCTTTATCATCCGCAGGGACGGCACCTTTGTGATCCGCAGCGCCGACGCCTATCGGAACAGCTATTTTGAGCGGGTCAGGATGCTTTACACAGATGTGAACGGCATGTCCTCCGAGGAGTATCTCACCGAGCTTCAGGCCGCCATGAACGACCACCGGGATTATTCCATCGAATGCGTCATTGACGGGAACCGGAAACATCTTTACCTGACCGACCTGCCCTACTCCGAGTGGTATCTGCTCACCACCATGCCCTACTCCACTATGGATTCCATTGTCAGCGCCCTGAGTCTGCAATGGAGCCATACCGCCCTTCTGGGCGGCGCTGTGCTGCTGGCCGCCCTGCTTTTTGTATTCTCCCGGTATTTCAAGCTGACCCGGCAGCAGATGCAGGAGCTGGACCAGGCCCGCCAGGACGCGGAGGCGGCCACAAAAGCCAAGAGCGAGTTCCTCTCCAACATGTCCCATGACATCCGCACCCCCATGAACGCCATCGTGGGCATGACCGCCATCGCCACCACCAATATTGACGACAAGGATCAGGTGCAGAACTGTCTGAAGAAGATCACCCTCTCCTCCAAGCACCTGCTGGGGCTCATCAACGACGTGCTGGATATGTCCAAGATCGAAAGCGGCAAGATGACCCTGAGCATGGAGATGGTCTCCCTGCGGGAGATCTTCGACAGCATCGTCAGCATCGTCCAGCCCCAGATCCACACCAAGAATCAGCAGTTCAACGTGTCCATTCATGACATTTCCACCGAGAACGTTTACTGCGACAGCGTCCGGCTCAACCAGGTGCTTCTCAATTTCCTGTCCAACGCCATCAAGTTCACCCCCGACGGAGGGTGTATCACCCTCTCCCTTTACGAGGAGGCCTCCGACAGGGGGGAGGACTATGTCCGTACCCATATCCTGGTAAAGGATACCGGCATCGGCATGACCCCTGAGTTCCAGGCCAAGATCTTTGAGTCCTTTGCCCGGGAGGATTCCACACGGGTCCACAAGACCGAGGGCACCGGCCTGGGCATGGCCATCACCAAGTACATCGTGGACGCCATGGGCGGGACCATTGAGGTCCACAGCGAGCCGGGCAAGGGCTCCGAGTTCCATGTGACTTTTGATCTGGAGAAGGTCACCACCCCGGAATCCGACATGATCCTCCCCGACTGGAATATGTTGGTGGTGGACGACGACCGACAGCTCTGCGAGAGCGCCGTTTCCTCCCTCAAATCCATCGGAGTCAAGGCCGACTGGACCCTGGACGGAGAGAGTGCCATCGAGATGGCGGAGAAGCGCCATGAGGCCCGGGACGATTACCACATCATCCTTCTGGACTGGAAGCTCCCCGGCATTGACGGCATCGAGACCGCCCGCCGCATCCGCAAGCGTCTGGGAGAGAATGTGCCCATCATGCTCATCTCGGCCTATGACTGGAGCGAGATCGAGCAGGAGGCCCGGGAGGCCGGTATCACCGGCTTCATTTCCAAGCCCCTGTTCAAATCCACCCTCTACCACGGCCTGAAGCAGTTCGTCAGCGCCGACATGGACCTGCCCGACGCCGAGGCTTCCGATTCCTATGAGCATCTGAACGGCCGCCGGATCCTTCTGGCCGAGGATAACGACCTGAACTGGGAGATCGCCAACGAGCTTCTCTCTTCCGAGCTGGGGCTGGAGCTGGACTGGGCCGAGAACGGCCAGATCTGTCTGGCCAAATTCCAGGCCTCCCCCGAGGGCTATTATGACGCCATCCTCATGGACATCCGGATGCCCGTCATGACCGGCTATCAGGCCACTGAGGCCATCCGGGCCCTGGACCGCGGAGACGCCAAAAACATCCCCATCATCGCCATGACCGCCGACGCCTTCGCCGAGGACGTGAAGAAGTGCCTGGACTGCGGCATGAACGCCCACGTGGCCAAGCCCATCGACGTGCGGGAGGTGGCCCGGCTGCTGGAGAAATTTCTGAAAGCCTGACCTGTCCTATGAAAGTCAAGATCCCGGGAGCATGTTCGCTCCCGGGATCTTTTCCTATACAAACAGGGGAGTGCGCCGGTGCACTCCCCTGTTTTCTGTTAAGATTATAGCACAATTTTCCCCTCATTTCAAGACTTGTTCTTTCCCCTCTCCCCTGCTACCATAAAGGCATCTAAAAGAGGAGGTAAACAACGCTTATGAAACTCTATCACGGCAGCCCCACCGGCGGCATTACCGTACTGGACCCCCGCTTCTCCCATCCTGAGGACCCTCACATCTACCTGACCGACTGCCCCGCCCTGGCCGTCATTTACGCCCACAGCCCCGTGGAGGGCGGCTACTTCCCCTACTTCTTCGACAAAGAGGGGCAGCTTTGCTATGAGGAGTATTTCCCCAACGCTCTGGACCTCTACAAGGGCTTCGGCGGCTATGTCTACACCGCCGAGGCCGAGGGCCTGCCCCAGCGGGAGAAAATGCCCTGGGCCTACAAGAGCGCCGCCCCCATCCCGGTCACCGGCTGCCGCTTTATCCCCGACCTCTATGCCGAAATTTTGAAATTGGGCGAAGCGGGAGAGATCAAGCTCATCCGCTTTGGGGACCTGACCGAGCAGAAGCTCCAGGGCATCTACGGGATGCTCCGCCGGGAGGCCCAGCGGGAAAACCTGAAGGACCATCCTGAGAGCGCCTACGCCCAATTTTACCAGGCTCACTTTCCCTTTTTGCTCTGAAGCCCTGCACCCCTCCCGTTCCCCGGCATAGACTGAATCGGAAGACCAAATCTTCCCCCATCTTCATACGGGAGGTAACTTACTATGCCTGAAAAGGTCATGCCAGGCCCTGTCTGTGATGCCGGCGGCATCCGGGAGGCCGTATGCGTACACACCAGGAAAATCATGGACGCCTGCCGGGACAAGGACTGCATTGAGGATCTCCGGGTCTATCTCACCCAGAACTCTCAGGCCGCCCTGGACCGCGCCAACTGCGTCAAGGCCGGCTGCGCCGAGCTGCTGCATGTCTCGGCCAACGTGGAGCCCATCTGCTTCAACAAGGGCTTCTACACTGTGGATGTCCGGTACTTCTACCGGGTCACCGCCGACGCCTTTGTGGGGGCCGCCCGGCCGGTGGAGCTCATCGGTCTGGCCGTCTTTGACAAGCGGGTCATCCTCTTCGGCGGCGAGGGCTGCTCCAAGTCCTTCACCTCCGAGAAGGAGCTGGACTGCGTCGATCTCCAGACTCTGCCCGCTCCCAACCAGCCCATTGCCGCCATCGAGGCGGTGGACCCTCTGGTCCTGAGCCTGAAGCTGGTGGATCCCTGCGACTGCAAGTGCGGCTGCGCCTGTCCCTGCACCTGCGAGGTCAGCGAGGTGCCCGCCTGTATCGGCGCCTGCTTCGGAAGCGACCTGGACTTCAACGCCCAGGGCAAGCGGCTCTACGTGTCCCTGGGGCAGTTCTCCCTCATCCGCCTGGAGCGGGACACCCAGCTCCTGATCCCCGCCTACGACTACTGCATCCCCGAGAAGGAGTGCACCTGCGACGGCGGCGCCTGCGAGGAGGACCCCTGCGAGCTCTTCCGCCACGTGAAGTTCCCCGTCAACGAGTTCTTCCCCCCTGCCCGCACTGAGGCAGGCGGCGAAGGCTGCGGCTGTGGCTGCTCCGCGAACTGAGCTCCAACTCACGATTTCAAGGCCTTTTGATGAGACCGCCGCCGGGGGCATTTACCCCCGGCGGCGGTCTTCTGTCCTTTTTTCTCTTTATACCTCCGCGCCCCCGGAAAATATGGAGCGTTGTCCTCATGTCTCCCCTCCCTCCCGCATACCTCTCAATGGGAGGGGATGTTATGACCATCATTGAACGGATCGCCGATTCCCTGTGGCGGCCCTGGCTGCTGGGGCTTTTTCTTCTGGTGGGGCTTTGGTGTTCCCTGCGAAGCGGATTTTTTCAGCTTTTCGGGTTTGGGACCTGGATCAAGGGCTCGGTGGGAAGCCTGTTTTCCCAAAAAAAGAAGGCTTCCAGGGGCTCCCTCACCCAGATCCAAGCCCTGGCCACCGCTTTGGCCTCCACCATCGGCACCGGCTCCATTGCCGGGGTGGCCACCGCCATCTTTTTCGGCGGACCGGGGGCGGTATTCTGGATGTGGGTCTCGGCTCTGCTGGGACTTATGACCAGCTTTGTGGAAAAGACCCTGGCAGTCAAATACCGCAGCCACACCCCTGAAGGCGGTTGGGAGGGCGGGCCCATGGTCTATCTGGAGCGCCGCCTGGGCTGGAAGGGGGCCGCCAGGTGGTTCTCCCTGTGGTGCATTCTGGCCTCCCTCACCGGAGGCGCCATGGTCCAGTCCAACTCCATCTCGGCGGCCCTCCACACCTCTCTGGGCCTTCCCCGGCTGGCCATCGGCATTGTCACCGCTCTGGCGGTGGGGGCAGTGATCCTAGGTGGCATCGGGCGAGTTGGACGGGTCAGCGAAAAGTTAGTGCCTGCCATGGCCGCCCTCTTTCTTACCTCGGGGCTGGCGGTGGTCATCGCCCACCGGGAAAACATCCTCCCTGCCCTTCGGCAGATCGTGACCTGTGCCCTCACCCCCCACGCCGCCCTGGCAGGGGCCGCCGGGTACGGCGTCTCGTCCGCCCTCCGCTATGGGGTGGCCCGGGGGGTGTTTACCAACGAAGCGGGGGTGGGCTCCTCGGCCATGGCCCACGCCGCCGCCGACACTCCCTCCCCCGCCCAGGAGGGGTTCTGGGGCATGTTTGAGGTCTTTTTCGCCACGCTGGTGGTGTGTACCGTCACTGCCCTGGCCCTGCTCACCTCGGGGGTCTACGATCCGGCCCATGCCCTGAACGCCATCGAACAGGGCACGGTCACCAACCAGATGACAGGCGCGCCGTTGGCGGCGTTGGCCTTCTCCACCCTCTTCGGTCCATGGGGCAAGCACATCGTGGCCCTGTGTCTGCTCCTCTTCGCCTACACCTCCCTGCTGGGCTGGAGCTACTATGGGGAGCGGGGACTTGCCCACCTCACCGGAGAGCCCCGCCTGCGCCGTCCCTTCCGGCTGGTGTTCCTCTTAGCGGTGGTGCTGGGAAGTGTGGGGGAACTCACCCAGGTCTGGGCCCTCTCGGACATCTGCAACGGCCTCATGGCCCTGCCCAATTTGGTTGCCATCCTCCTTCTGGCTCCCGAAGCCATCTCAAGTCTAAAATTTTTGCACCTTTCCGCATAAATTGCGGAAAAACTCTTGCAAAATACAACGGGTTGGGTTAAAATAGACAAGCCTAATATGTCCTGATTTTGCAATTATTTTTTAGGAGGATGAATCCAATGCCTACTATTACCGCAGGTGAGTTCCGCAATGGCGTCATGTTCGAGATGGACGGCAAAGTCATGCAGGTGGTGGAGTTCCAGCACGTGAAGCCCGGCAAGGGCGCCGCCTTCGTGCGTACCAAGATGAAGGACGTCCTGGGCGGCGGCGTGACCGAGACCTCGTTCAACCCCACCGCCAAGTTCGAGACCGCCTTCATTGAGCGCAAGGACGCCGAGTACAGCTACAACGACGGCGACCTTTACTACTTCATGGATCAGGAGAGCTTCGAGATGGTCCCCGTGGGCCAGAGCGATCTGCCCGACGGCTTTGTTTTCGTGAAGGAGAACACCATGTGCAAGCTGATGATCTACAAGGAGAAGGTGGTGGGCGTGGAGGCCCCCAACTTCGCCGAGCTGGAGGTCACCGACACTGAGCCCGGCTTTGCCGGCAACACCGCCACCAACGTTCTGAAGCCCGCCACCGTGGAGACCGGCGCCGAGGTCAAGGTGCCTCTCTTCATCAACATCGGCGACAAGATCAAGATCGACACCCGCACCGGTGAGTATCTTGAGCGTTGTAAGGGCTAAGTGTGCAGCCTGATTAAAAGGAGTTTACTATGACGATTTCTGAAAAGGTCGCTTATCTGAAGGGTCTGGCCGAGGGCCTGAACCTGGACACCGAAAAGTCCAAGGAGGGCAAGCTCATCTCCGTGATGATCGGCATTTTAGAGGAGATGGGACTTTCCATCGAGGCGCTGGAGAACGATGTGGACGATCTGGGCGAGGAACTGGACGCCATCTCTGACGACCTCTCCGACGTGGAAGAGCTGGTCTACGACGAGGACGAGGATGAGGACGATTATGACTTCGACGATGACGACGAGGACTTCTTCGAGGTAGCCTGTCCTACCTGCGGGGCCGACATTGTCATCGACCAGGATGTGCTGGACGCCGGTACGGTAGAGTGTCCTTCCTGCGGCGACCGGTTCGCCCTGGACCTCACCGACGACGAGGAGAAGCACTGCTGCGGCCGGGGAGGCCACGGCGGACACGGCTGCTGCCACAAGCACGATGACGAGGAAGCCGCCGGCGCCCCCGAGGGCGAGGCGTACAAGTACGGAGCGGGAGGCAAAAGCCTCCCGCTCTTTCATTCCAAGAAAAAGAAGGGTATCTTATGAAGCTATTGTTCAAACAGCGCTTTTTCTCCTGGTTCGACAGCTATGACATCTATGACGAGGAGGGCAACACCCTCTTCACCGTGGAGGGCAAGCTGAGCTGGGGCCACTGTCTCCATATTTTAGACCCTTACGGCAACCATATCGGCACGGTGCAGGAAAAGGTTTTTACCTTCCTGCCCAAGTTTGAATTCTACGCCGGGGAGGAGTACTGGGGCTGTCTCCAGAAGGAGTTTGACCTTCTCCACCCCCGGTTCTCCATGGACATTGCCGACTGGGAGGTGGAGGGCAGCTTCTGGGAGTGGGATTACACCATCCAGAGCCCCAGCCAGGGGCTTATCGCCACCATCAGCAAGGAGCTGTTCAACTGGACCGACACCTATGCCATCGATGTGCCGGACCCGGCCAACGCCCTGGCCTCCCTCATGGTGGTGCTGGCCATCGACGCGGAAAAATGCGGAAGGGGGTAGACCCATGACGGAACTGGAAACCTTGACCCAGTGGCTCCGGGAGAGCTCCGGCGCCGTCTTTTTCGGAGGCGCCGGGGTGTCCACCGAGAGCGGCATCCCCGACTTCCGCAGCGTGGACGGGCTCTACAACCTGCGCTATGACGAGCCCCCTGAGACCATCATCAGCCACAGCTATTTCGAGGACAAGCCCGAGAAGTTCTACCGCTTCTATAAGGACAAGATGCTCTGCCTGGACGCCAAGCCCAACGTCGCCCACAAAAGGCTGGCGGAGTGGGAGGCTGCGGGACATCTGTGTGCCGTGGTCACCCAGAACATCGACGGGCTCCACCAGGCCGCCGGCAGCAAGCGGGTCTACGAGCT
>JAGBDQ010000347.1 GCA_017937415.1 Oscillospiraceae bacterium | reverse complement strand
CTCCGCCGGGGGATAGGGCCCCGCTGGGGTGCCCAAAGTGACACGGTCACTGAGGATGCGCTGGCGGGTGAGAAGGTCGTTCTCTTCGGTCATCTCCTCCATCTCCTCCAGGGCGGACAGTGCCTCCTCCCGCAGGGCAGCGCGTTCTTCTCCCGTGGCCTTTCCAAAGGCCACCACCAGGGCCCGGGCTCTCTTCCGCAGAGGGCGGATCCGGTTTTCGTATTCGTCCATGGGGACGGTGTAGTAGGTGTCCGATTCTCCCAGCCGCTCCAGCAGCATATGGAGGACGGAATTCCGGGGCAGCCTGATCCCCAATTCGATTTTAGAGAGGTTGGACACGTTGCATATATCGTGGCACAGCTCCTCCTGGTTCATGCCCTTGGCTTCCCGGCGTTCCTTGATAAACTGTCCGATGGGGATCCGATCCATATCCTTTGCTCCTTTGTCAAAAATTGCTATCAAAAATTATTATAGAGCGAAGAGAAGGTTTAGTCCAGACCCGATTTTCAGAAAGGAATTCGCCGTGCCACCTCCCTCAAAGCGGGAGGCCAAGGCCTTTAGGCTCCCTCGGGGAGGGAGCTGTCAGCCCGTAGGGCTGACTGAGGGAGTGCCCTACCACCGTACGTATTCACCCATTTACAAACAAAGAAAAGAGGTATATACTTATGAAGAAGTTCGTATCCATGTTCCTGGCCCTGGCTATGTGCCTGTCCCTGGCTGCCCCGGCAATGGCGGCGGAGCCAAATAACGCGATGCCCGGCGAGGAAGAGAGTTTCTACGATATCAGCTTCGATAACAGTGAAAATGTAGTCGACTACAATATGCCCTTTTCCCTTGAAGCTCCACATGCTGAAGATCACACATATTCTACTTTAACTTTTCTTGGAACCAAATATGTTGTGGAGGAGGATTTGGGCTATCATCCTGATACATCTCTCTGGGTAAACGTGGCCAGTTATACATTCTCTAAAACTCAGACGGTTGAAGTGAATATTGGCGTTATTTTTGGTAACGAAATAGTACAAGGAACGATTGGAGTCGGAAGATCTGTATCTACCGGCGTTGGGCGTACGATTAACGCAGATCAAACAAGATATTCAAAAGTAAGAGTTTACGCAACATATTATGCCGATGCATACCGCTGCGATATTTATGATGAATTCACTAACGAGTTGATATCCAGTTCTTCTTATGTAAGTACTAGACCGGTTGGTATAAAATATGTTGTTGAATATAGAGACTCTCTATGAAGAACTAATGGAAACTTGAGAACAAGAGAGGCAGTCCTTTTGCCTTACTATAAGAGGGAGACAAATGGCCCAGGTCCGCTGGCTTGTGGCAACAAAAGGAGGTCAGGATAAAATGTGGAAAATGTTGATGTACATTGGTGGCGGATGTATCCTTTTCTTTTTTGCCGCTGGGGTGTCCTGTCAAAGTGCGTCTGGCAATCTTACTGACTTTCTTTTGGGGCTTGTGGGGGCAGCGGTCATGGCGGTGTTTACCGTCCTATGTGCCATAGCCGACCACCATTTCGGGAAGAAAGGTTGAGACTTGCAGACAGAGAGCCGGTCCTTTTGCCCAGCCCTTCGCAAGTGAAACAACAAGGGAGAGCCCGCGGGCTCTCCCTTGTGCTGTCTCTATGGGGTTTTGTCTCAGTCCAGATCCTGGCCGTTGGACTTGATGCACTTCTGATACCAGTAGAAGCTGTCCTTGCGGATGCGCTTCAGGTCCTTCAGGTCGTGCTCGTCCCGGTTGACGTAGATCATGCCGTACCGCTTGGTGATGCCCTGGTGGGTGGAGACCAGGTCGAAAGCCGACCAGGGGGAGTAGCCCATGAGGTGTACCCCGTCGGTGATGGCCTCCTGGCAGGCCTTGATATGGACCCGGAGGTAGTCGATGCGGTAGTCGTCGTGGACGGTGCCGTCCTCGTTCAGGGTGTCAGGCACGCCGCAGCCGTTCTCGGTGATGAGGAGGGGCAGGCGGTACCGCTCCCAGAGCTGGCGCAGGGTGACGCGCAGGCCCACGGGGTCGATGCCCATGCCGTAGCTGGTCCGGTTCTGGAGGGGGTTGTCCACCCCAACGGCCAGGCCGGGCTCGGTCATCATGCCGGTCATGAACTCGGCCATGTTGGCCTTGTCCCGGGGGGTCTTCAGGACCTCCCGGGCCTTCTCGCCCTCGGCCTGGGAGACGTACTTCACGGTGCTGGCCCCGTAGTAGTTGAAGGCGATGAAGTCGGGGTGGGCGTTTGCCAAAACCTCGGCGTCCCCGGGGGCGAACTCGGGAGCGCAGCCCCGCTGCTCCAGGTAGACCCAGAAAGCCTCGGGGTACTTGCCGAAGACGATGGTGTCCAGGTAGAGCCGGTTGCGGAGCTGGTCGTAGTCCATGGCAGCCAGGTTGTCCAGGGGGGCGCTGGTGAGGGGGTAGACGCAGGTGATGTTGGG
>JAGBDQ010000346.1 GCA_017937415.1 Oscillospiraceae bacterium | reverse complement strand
TCAGATAGGCGGCGATCTTGTCCACGCACCGGGAGGCCGCCTCGTACTCCTCCCGGATGGACTCATACATCTGGATGTTCTCGCTGTCAATGCTCTTGTCCTCAAAGATCCGCCGCAGGAGATACTGTACATGGGTAGCGAAGCGGGCGTAGTTGAAGGTGTCCCGACGGACCGTGAGAGCCATCTCCTCCTCGATGATCCGGGTGGTGCGCTCTAAGATCTCCTCATAGCGCGTCTCAATGTTGACCGTGCTCTCGGTTGCGCGGGTGGACCGGGCGTTGATGAAATGCATGGCCACGGCCTGAACCTCCCCATAAGGGAGTTTGACCTTAAACTCCCTCTCCATAGCCGAGACAAAGGCCCGGCCCACCTCCATCTCCAGAGGCCAGTTGGTCTCCATCTCGTAGGCCGAGGGCATAGGGATATATACTCCCTTTTTTGCCCGCTCCAGGGCAAAGGACAGGTGGTCGGCCAGAATAAAGGTCAGGTTGGCCGTGGTGTCATAGGGGAGTTTATCCTGCTCCAGCAGCATCTGTCGGGCGGTAAAGTCCAGAATGTCCTGGGACACATCGTTCAGGATGGAGAGGTACTGGCTGCTCACGTTATAGAAGGTCCGCTCGATCTTGCTCAGGGGCACCTCAGCCGGGGGCCGGATGAACCCCACCCCCTTACCAAAGACAATGACCTCTTTCCCGTTTCCGTCCAGGCAGAGGGACACATTGTTGTTGATGTTCTTGACCACCACCATAAGTCCCTCACCTCCCCTTAAACGCCAAAAAACCGGCGGCGCGCGCAAAAGCCGAGGCATACTGCCTCCACCTTTGCGGACAAGCCTCCGGAGAGTAACAAACCGCTTCTTTCAATTCTGTGTTTATCATAGGGCAAAAACACATTTCTGTCAATTAGGCAATGTGAATAAATTTACAGGGTTGTTTTTGTAGAAAACGCCCAAAGCCAAAACGCAAAATAGGCTGAGCGTGTCCCTGCGCTCAGCCTACCTTGCATAGAAAGGAATACAATGAAATGAAAAAGCTTGCTGTCCCTGCAAGAATCATATTACCGGGGAAATGTAAATGAAACAAACAAAAGTTGTTACAAGGGTATTAAATGTGGGGGGATTTTATGGGAGATCTTGGGACTGTCACGCTCCGCGCTTCTGCCTGTCACGCTCCGCAGCAGGCAGGGCGCAGCCTTGCTTTCCCTCCGACTCAGGCTGGTCTCCAGGGCCTGCGGCCCTTGCGCTCGCCTTCGCTCCGGTCCAAGCGCGACTGCTGCCTGCTGCTCCGCGCTTCTACATACAAAAAACCAGCGGTCACCCGCTGGTTTTTTGCAAAGGATAGAGGATAGAATGAAAAAGAAGACACTTGCTCTTGCGAGTATTAGAATACCCGAAGGTTGTTACGAGAAAAACCCTCAAATGTTACAAAAGCATTAAATCTTTTCATTTTCCCGTCGAAGCGAAAAAAATTCTCCCAGAAGAGCGGCGCACTCGGCCTCCATCAGCCCCCGATAGAGCCGGGGCTTGTGCCCGAAATTCTCCTCAAAGAGGTTGAGCACCGAGCCGCAGGCCCCGGTTTTTTCCTCTCTGGCCCCGTAGCGAACCTCAGGGATCCGGGCGTTGAGGATGGCCCCGGCGCACATGGCGCAGGGCTCCAAGGTCACATAGAGCGTGCATTTGTGGAGCCGCCAGGAGCCCACCCGCCGGCAGGCCTGCCGGATGGCCTCCACCTCAGCGTGGGCCGAGGCGTCATGGGCTTCCTCCCGGCGGTTGCGTCCCTCCCCGATGATGGCGCCACGCTCGTCCACAATGACGCACCCCACGGGCACATCCCCATTTTCCAACGCCTCCCGGGCCAGCTCCAGGGCCCGAGCCATATAGAATTCGTGGTCCATAGGGTCACCCCTCCGTCAATTTCGCATACTCCTCCACCAGCGCCCGGGACAGCTTCAGGGGATCCTCCCCCTTTTTGAGCCGCAGGGTGAGGGCAGGTTTGTCCCCGGCGGAAAAGAGCACCCGGCCCTTCCACCGGTCAGTCCCGCAGAGGGAGGAGACCACCTGCAAGTCAAAGCTCTTGAGGGAGAGCACCAGATTGCTCCCCTTCTGCTCGATCTGGGTGATGCCCTTCTCGGCGGCCCGGGAGCGCATAAGGGCCACGGCGATCAGGTTGTTCACTGGCCGGGGCGGGTCGCCGTAGCGGTCGATGAGCTCGTCGGTGACATCGTCGGCATCCGCCTCTGTGCGGATCATGGCGATCTTCCGGTAAAGGTCCATCCGCTGTTCGGCCGAGGGCACATACCGGTCGGGGATGGAGGCGGCCACCGTCAGGTCGGCCGAGCACTCACCGGGCAGCTGGGCCACGTCCCCCCGCTCGGTGAGCACCGCCTCCTCCAGCAGCTTCAAATACATATCGTAGCCCACGCTCACTAAGAAACCAGACTGCTCGGGGCCCAGCACATTGCCTGCCCCCCGGATCTCCAGGTCCCGCATGGCGATCTTGAAGCCGGAGCCGAACTCGGCAAACTCCCGGATGGCGGAAAGCCGCTTGGAGGCCACCTCGGAGAGCACCTTGCCCCGGCGGAAGGTAAGGTAGGCGAAGGCCCGCCGGGAGGAGCGGCCCACCCGGCCCCGGATCTGGTGGAGCTGGGCAAGGCCCATTTTATCCGCGTCCTCAATAATGAGGGTATTTACGTTGGCGATGTCGATGCCGGTCTCGATGATGGTGGTACACACCAGCACCTGGACCTCCCCCTGGCTCATACGGTCCATGACCTCCCCCAGCTCATCCTGGGTCATTTTTCCGTGGGCGACGGCCACCTCCACCTCCTCCCCCAGCATCTCCCGGATGCGGGAGGCGGTGCGGGCGATGGTGTCCACCCGGTTGTGGAGATAGTAGACCTGGCCGCCCCGCTCCAGCTCCCGGCGCATGGCGTCGGCAAGCACCGACCAGTCATGCTCCAGCACATAGGTCTGGACCGGCTGGCGGTCCTGAGGGGGCTCCTCTAAGGTGGACATATCCCGGATGCCCGAAAGGGCCATATTCAGCGTTCTTGGGATGGGGGTCGCCGAAAGGGTGAGCACATCCACCTGCCGGGCCAGTTCCTTCAGCTTTTCCTTGTGGGTGACGCCAAAACGCTGCTCCTCGTCCACCACCAAGAGCCCCAGGTTTTTGAACTCCACATCCTTCTGGAGGAGCCGGTGGGTGCCGATGAGCAGGTCCACGCCCCCCTCCTTCAGCTTGCGGAGGGTCTCCTTCATCTGGGCTCCCGTGCGGAACCGGGAGATGACCTCCACCTCCACCGGGTACTTGGCGAAGCGCTGCTTGGCGGTCTGGTAATGCTGCCGGGCCAGAACGGTGGTTGGGGCCAAGATGGCGGCCTGCTTGCCGTCCAGTACGCACTTCATAATGGCCCGGAAGGCCACCTCGGTCTTGCCATAGCCCACGTCCCCGCAGAGGAGCCGGTCCATGGGCTTATTGGCCTCCATGTCCCGCTTGATCTCGGCGATGCACCGGAGCTGGTCCTCAGTCTCGGTGTACTCGAACTCCTCCTCAAACTCCTTCTGCCAGGGAGAATCGGGAGAAAAGGCGAAGCCGGGCTGCCGCTGACGCTGGGCGTAGAGCTGGATGAGCCCCTTGGCCAGGTCCTGCACCGCCTTCTTGGCCCGGGACTTCTGCCGCTCCCAATCCCCGCCTCCCAGCCGGGAGAGCTTCTTGGTCTCATTGGCGTCCTCGCCGCCGCCGATATACTTGCTCACCTGGTCCAGCTGGGTGGCGGGCACATAGAGCACATCGGCCCCGGCGTAGGCGATCTTCACATAGTCCTTCTCGATGCCGTCCACCGGCATCTTCACCATGCCCTGATACCGGCCGATGCCGTAGGCCTGGTGGACCACCAGGTCCCCGGGGGTCAGGTCGGCGTAGGACTTGAGCTTTTCCCGGTTGGTGGGGGCCTTGGCCCGCCGCTTTTTCACCGGGACCGCCTGCCCCTCGGTGAGAACGGCCACCTTGGCTCCCGGGAACTCCATGCCGGCGGACAGTCCGCCGCAGCAGATCACCGCCTGCCCCGGCTGGGGCAGGGCGTGGAGCTGGAAGTCCACCGCCGTGCGCACCTTCTGCTCCCGCAGAAGGGTCTGGAGGTTCAGGCACCGCTGCTCAGTGCCCACCAGCACCACGGTGGAGAACCCGGCGGAGATGTAGTGGGAAAGGTCGCTCACCGCCGTCTCCAGGCTCACGCCGTAGGAGGGCAGCAGCTTGGCGCTCATGGTCACAAGAGCCCGGGGCCGCTGGGGATACTGGGAGGAGGTAAAGGCGTCCAAATACCCCACCGGCCAGTTCTCCAGCTTGGCAGTCAGCTCCTCAGGGGTGGCGCACAGCCGTCCCAGCTCGGGGAGCATCACGCCCCCCTCACTCAGGGCGGTCACGTCCTCGCTGAGCTGCCACAGGTAATTTTTGCACCGCTCCAGAAACCGGGGGGATTCGCTGATGAGCACCACCGCATCCTCCGGCAGGTAATCCAGCGCGGTGGCCATCTTGGGGTAAATAAGCCCCAGATACCGGTCCACCGCCGGGAAGGTCAGGCCGTTTTCCAGCTTTTCCTTGTCCTGGGCCAGTGTCACCAGGAGCTGGTCATTCTCCCCCTTTTTTACCGCGGCGGAGAGCCGCTGGTCCAAAGCCTTGGCCAGCCCAGGCAGCCCTCCCGGCGCCGCCTGGGGCAGCACCTCGGCGGCAGGCAAAATAATGGCCTCCTCTAAATTTTCGGTCCGCCGCTGGGTGGAGGGGTCAAAAAGCCCCATGGAGTCCACGTCGTCCCCAAAAAACTCCAGGCGCACCGGCAGGGCGTGGGCAGGGGAAAACACATCCAGAATACCGCCCCGGAGGGCAAACTGTCCCACGCCCTCCACCTGATCGCAGCGGCTGTACCCGCCCGCGGTAAGCAGCTCGGCAAGCTCATTCAGGTCGTATTGCCCCCCCGGGTGAAGGGTCTTGCCGCTTTTCTCCAGCAGCTCTCTGGGCATGGTCCGCTGCAAAAGCGCCTCGGCGGGGACCACCAGGAAGGGGACCTCCCCTTTTGTGAGGGCCCACAGGGTCCGCAGCCGCTTATGCTCCCACTCCCGGGAGACTACGGCGGCGTTATGGAAGGTAAATTCCCGGGAGGGCAGCAGCCAGGCCTCCTCCCCGGTGAGGGCCCGCAGGTCGGCCCGGAGCTTCTCCCCCTCCGCCTCGTCGGCGCAGAGGAGCACCACCGGGGTCCCCATCCGGGCCCGAAGCCCGGCGGCAAAGTAGGCCCGGTGGACGGTTGAGGACCCGGACAAAGCGACCGGCGACCGCCCCGAATCCAGGGCCGCCGCTAATTGCTCAAACTCCGGTATTTGGTTGAGGAAGTCAAGCAGCCGTTTCATGGAAACCTCCGGAGCGCTTCTTATTTTTCCCGAACAGCCAAATGCCCCCGCTCCACAAGGGAGGGGGGTATCGGCATTGTTAAAACGGTTTA
Organism: Oscillospiraceae bacterium; assembly: GCA_017937415.1. Lineage (GTDB taxonomy): Bacteria > Bacillota > Clostridia > Oscillospirales > Oscillospiraceae > Vermiculatibacterium. The sequence goes on along the minus strand of JAGBDQ010000346.1, from coordinate 3,011 downwards.
TTCCTGCCCTTCGCTGGGCGCGGGCTCAACGCTCTCCGTAGGCTCCGGGGTCTGGACCGGGTGGAGCACGGCGTTGATGGCAGTAAGCTTCTCATAAAAAGACTGGGGATCAATGGTGTCATAGGCCGGGTCAGTGACCACCTCGGCCTGATCCATCCAGTCCTGGATCAGCAGATTCAGCTTGTATGCCTCGGTGATGTTCGCCCGGGCATACGCCTCCAGCTCAGTGGTGTCCAGGGGGATACGCATGATGATATGGTAGCCGAAATCGGTGGGCACGATGTCGCTGACCTGCCCTTCCTGCAAAGCCAGGGCGGCCGTCTCAAACTCAGAGACCATCTGCCCCCGCGGGACCATGTTATAACCGTCGGGGGAATACAGGTTTCCCTCGGCGTCCCGACCGTCCTCGCTGAACTCGTTCATCAGCCGGTCGAAGGTCTCCTCGCTGTCGTTGTCGTCCAGCAGCTGCTCCCGCAGGTTCAGGGCCAGGTCGTAGGCCTTGGCCTTCTCCTCCTCGGAGAACTCCTCATAGCTTCCGTCCTCCAGCTGCCGCCGGGTGGAGATCAGGATATGCTTGGCGGCGTACAGGCCGTTGGCTGCCACATAGTCGTTGACAAAGTCCGTATAGTCGGTCTCAGTCACCGTTACCGTCCCGTCCTCGGTGAGCTTGGCCAGAATGGCCTGGTTCAGGTAGTAGACCCGGTTGATCTTTTTGAAGCCCTCCCAGCTGATGCCCGTACTGTCCACAAAGGCCCGGTAGGTCTCCTCCCCGCCCTGCTGTTCAATGGCGCCGGCCAGGTCGGCCTCCAGGGTGGCCTCCATCTCCTCGTCAAACTCGATCCCCAGCTCGGCAGCCTTGTTCTCAATGACCTGGTAGAGGGTGGCCACCTCCAGGGCGTCCGACTTCAGCGCCTCGGTGGCCGAGGCCCACTCCTCCGCGGTTTCGGGCATACCGTAGTAGAACTGGGTGAGAATGGCGTTATCCAGCCAGAACAGGTACTCCTCGGCCTCCACCGTGGCCCCGTCCACGGTGATCAGGGGAAAGTCCTTCTTCAGTCCGGCGCACTTGTAGGCCAGGTCGGTCCCCTGGTCCCCGTCGCCGGTCTCGGGCGTTCCGCACCCGGCCAGCAGGACAAAGGCCAGCGCCAGGGCAAACAATCTCGTTTTCTTCATAGGTAGGCTCCTCCTCGAGCAATTCGCAGTGGGTTTATTGTACCACCTTTTCCCTGTCAAAACAAGGGAAAAATAGATAAGCAAAATGCGGGAGGGGAAACCTGCAAGGCTCCCCCTCCCTGTTTCAAAACGGTCCCGGCTTTACTCCCCGGTCCCGATCTTCAGTTGATCCAAAAGCTCTAATTCCTCCAGCGCCTTACATGTGGAAGTGGCCGTAGACTGGAGCATGATATACAGGTTTATGGAGTCGCTCACTTTCTCTCCGGTCTCCTCGTCCACCTGGGATCCGTAGAGGTCCAGGGTGATCTGAATATCCTGGGTGGAGGGTCCCGCCTCCCCGTAGAAGAGGTAGCGGTGGTACCGTCCGGCGTTGACGTCCTCCTGAATGGCCCGCCACAGGGTCTGGGCCTCCTCATACTCCAAGCTCAGGCTTTCGTCGGTATTATAATTGTGGATACTGCCCCCCACCGCGCTGAGTCCCTCTGGGGTCCCCGACCACCCCCAGGTAAGGTAATTTTTCCACATGATCTCCGGCTCCTCCAGAAAGGCCAGCAGCCGGGAAGCGAAGGAGTCCGGATCCTTCAGATCATCTTTGCTGATGGGGATGGAGTCATACCTCCGGCTCACCGTCTCCCCGTTCTGCATGGTATATTCCAGCCGCAGGCTCACGCTGCTGTCATCGTAGCCGTACTCCCAGCTTCCCCGGTCGGCCTTTTCCAGCTTGTCCAGGTCCCCCACCAGGCTTCGGTGGAGCTGGATGGCCTTCCCGATCAGCTCGGGCTCCCGCAGATTCACCGACGTCCAGCTTCCCCCGTCCGCGGGCTGGCTGTTGACTCCGCTGAGGTAGACCGCCGCCACCTCTTCCGCCGCGGGCACCCTGGTCTGAAAGCCTCCCACATCCATACGGATCCCGCAGAGGAGCAGGAGCATACAAAGGCCAAGGATCAGGCTCCCCCTCCACCCCGAGCGGAGCACCCGCAGGGTCTTGCGGAGGAACATCTCCCCCGCGAAGCCGCCCACCACGGCGCTGAGGGTCACCAGCACAATATAGCCCACCACGCCGCCGTGGACAAAGTATTCGTAGAGCAGGGTCCCCAGGGCAAAGCCGGTACACACACCCACGCCGTAGCGGAAGATGGGCTTCACCCAGCCCACGGTCACCAGGTCCTCGGCCCGCTCCATCCTCCGGGCCCGGTAGACCCAGAAGGCGATGAGGAGAAGGGCGATCCCCGCCACAATGGCGTAGGCCGAGCCCTCCAGCGCCCCGCTCAGAAGGCTGTCCCGGACCGTCCCGTCGGGGAGCTCCACCGTGTTCCACGATGTGACCCGCTCGGTCAGGTAGACGGCGGGGGTGAACCATTCCAGCACAGGCTGAAACCATCTGGAGACCCCTCCCCCGCCGTAGCCGATGAACAGGATCTCCAAAGCCATGTCAAAGAGGAAGTACATCCCGGCCACCAGGCCGTTGAGAATGAGGTAAAAGACGGGAAGGGCCAAAATCTGCCCGGTGAACATGGCGCAGCAGAGGGCAAAATCAAAGAAAAACAGGGTCACGCTCACATTGACCAAAAGCCACAGCAGCAGCTCCTCCGGCCCCACCGCCCCTTTGCCCGCCTCGGCCAGCAGGGCCACCAGGAAGATCAGAAGGCTGGGCCCCGCCGTAAAGAGGACCCCGGAGAGCCAGTTGGTGAAAAAGAGCCCCTCCCGTTTGATGGGCAGGGCGTGGATCATTCCCACGCTCCGGCGGTTCATCAGGTAGGAGAAAAAGGCCATGGCCAGCAGACACCCGTACACCGCCCCAATGAACACCGCCGCCCCCATGGACCCCCGGATCACAT
>JAGBDQ010000345.1 GCA_017937415.1 Oscillospiraceae bacterium | reverse complement strand
TGGAGCGTGGAGGACCACGAGGGCAAAGACTAAAGTGGGCATATGCTCACTTCTTGCGTGATTTCAAAAGATGATTTTCTGCCCTTGGGCAGAAAAAACAAGGCCCGCGGACCATGGAGATCCGCAGGCCTTATTGTCACGACCCGGTGGAGCGGTAATGCCTTACCCCCAGTCGCCAGAGAAGACCGCAGGGGATGAGGAACAGCAGGGCCGCCAGAGGCAGCAGGCCGTACCACCAGGGCCCCCGGTCAAGAAGGTACTGGAGGGGCCAATGCTGGACCAGGGCAAGGGGCACCAAAAAGGTGAGGATGAGGAGCACCGGCTTGCCGTAGATCCCGAAGGGGTACTTGCCGTACTCCCGGGGTCCGTCCATGAAGATGTTCAGCGCCTCGATGTGTTCCAGGGTGAAGAAGGTGACGCAGGCGTTGATGAGGAATACCCCGAAGAAGACCCCCGCGCCGCAGAGGATCATCAGGGTCAGCACCAGGATCTTTTGGGGCGTCCAGGCCACGGCGCCCGAGCCGATGGCCCACACCAGCATGACAGCGGCCTGGAGCACCCGGGCGAACATGGTGGGCTTCATGTCCTGACAGAGCACCTGGAACAGAAGAGGCCGGGGCCGGAGCATGATGCGGTCGAACTGGGCCTGGGAGAGGATCCGCCCGAAGGCGTCAAGGCCCCGGGCGAAGCACTCGGCCAGGGAGGTGCCCGCCAGGATCACCGAATAGCAGAGGCTGAGCTGGGGGAGGGTATAGCCCCCGATGGAGTCGAACCGCTCCATGAGGAAGACCACGCTGAGGAACACGTTGGTGGTGATGAGCACCTGCCCCAGACAGCTCAGGACAAAGCTGGAGCGGTAAGTCATGGCCGACCGGACATGGATGGAGAGAAATTTCAAATAGAGTTTCATGGCTCAGCCCCCCAATATCACGGCCCGGCGCAGGCCCTTTTTGGTGAGCAGATACCCCGCGGTCATGAGGGTCACGATCCAGAACACCTGAAGTCCCATGACCGCCGGGGCCTGGGACAGGGGGATGTCCCCGCTGAAAAGCCGCAGGGGCACGTTCTGCATGGAGGCGAAGGGGGTGAGCTGGGCGAACCGCCGGAAGCCCTCTGGCAGAAAGGGCAGGGGCACGATGGCGCCGCCCAACAGGTCGGCCGCCGCCACCGACAGCACCATGATGCCGTTGGGGTCGGTGAGGTAGAAGGTGAGGGCGTAGACCAGCAGGGAGTAGGCGCACACCACCAGCACCATCAGCACGGCGGACAGGAGGAACAGGGCGAAGGCCGCCGGGGAGGCGGGGAGCCGCAACCCCCAGGGGGCGGGGAGGAGGCTGCTGACCACCAGCACCGGCACCATCCGCAGGGCCGCCCGGGCCAGCCGGTTGGCGATGGAGCGGGCCATCCACATGCTGTAGATGTCGGTGGGCCGCAGCAGCTCATAGGACACCGACCCGGTCTTTACCGATTCCAGAATGTCGTGTTCCCAGTTCCACAGGGCGAAGAGGGTCAAAAAGGCCTGCTGGAGCCAGATGTAGGAGGAGAGGGCCTCCATGCCCATGGGGAACCGCTCGGGGTGCTCCAGCCAGAAGGCCCGGTAAAGCAGGATCTCCATGGCCCCCCAGACAAACTGGGTGGACATACCCGCCAGGGCGGCGGCCCGGTACTGGAGCCCCGCCATGAGCCGCATTTTGAAGAAGGACCAATACTGTTTCATGTGTCCGCCCCCTCAGATGCCGAAGCGGCGGTAGAGGTCGGCCACCGCCTCCTCGGTGGACAGGTCCTCCCCGGCCATGGCCCGGATCCGGGCGGTGTCTCCGTCCAGCAGGAGCTGTCCCTTGCCGATGAGGAGCACCCGGGAGCAGAGGGCGTCAATGTCCTGCATGTCGTGGGTGGTGAGGAGCACTGTGGTGCCGCAGAGGCGGTTCTGCTCCAGGACAAACTCCCGGACCTTCAGCTTGCTCACCGCGTCCAGGCCGATGGTGGGCTCGTCCAGGAAGAGGACCTTGGGGCCGTGAAGGAGGGCGGCGGCGATCTCGCAGCGCATCCGCTGGCCCAGGGAGAGCATCCGGGCCGGGGTCTTCAGCAGGTCTCCCAGGTCCAGCAGAGCCGTGAGCCGATCCAGGTTTTCCTGGTAGGTCCCCTCCGGGACCCGGTAGATGTCCCGCAGC
>JAGBDQ010000344.1 GCA_017937415.1 Oscillospiraceae bacterium | reverse complement strand
GTTTTTGTATGCGCCAGCTCGCTGTCGCTGACAGAAGGTAAAAAGATCTTTACTCATCCAATTTGAGCACCGCCATGAACGCTTCGGTGGGCAGCTGCACCGTGCCCAGATTGCGCATCTTCTTTTTGCCTTCTTTCTGCTTCTCCAGCAGCTTTTTCTTACGGGTGATGTCGCCGCCGTAGCACTTGGCCAGAACGTCCTTACGCATAGCCTTCACCGTCTCGCGGGCAATGACGCGACCGCCGATGGCCGCCTGGATGGGCACCTCGAAGAGCTGTCTGGGAATGTTCTCCTTCAGCTTTTCGCAGAGCCGGCGGGCACGGGGATAAGCCTTGTCTCGGTGGGCGATGAAGCTGAGGGCGTCCACCTGGTCGCCATTGAGCAGCAGATCCACCTTTACCAAATCGCTGGGCCGGTAGTCCGAGAGCTCATAGTCCAAAGAGGCGTAGCCCTTGGTATGGGCCTTCAGGGTGTCAAAGAAGTCGTAGATGATCTCCCCCAGGGGCATCTGGTAGTGGATCTCCACCAGGTTGGTGTCCAGGTACTGCATATCCTTGAACTCTCCCCGCCGGTCCTGACACAGGGGCATGATGTTGCCCACATAGTCGGGGGGTGCGATGATGGACACCTTGGCGTAAGGCTCCTCGGCAAGCTTGATGGAGCCCACGTCGGGGTAGTTGTGGGGATTATCCACCATGACCACGCTTCCGTCGGTCTTGGTAATGCGGTAGATCACGCTGGGCAGGGTGGTGATGAGGTCCAGGTCAAACTCCCGCTCCAGCCGCTCCTGAATGATCTCCATGTGGAGCATTCCCAGAAAGCCGCACCGGAAGCCGAAGCCCAACGCCGCCGAGGATTCCGGCTCAAAGGAGAGGGAGGCGTCGTTTAATTGGAGCTTCTCCAAAGCGTCCCGCAAATCGGGGAACTTGGAGCCGTCCTCGGTGTAGATGCCGCAGTAGACCATGGCCTGGGCGGGGCGGTAGCCGGGAAGGGCCTGGGGAGCGGGGCGGGCGGCCTCGGTGACGGTATCGCCCACCCGGGTGTCCTTCACGTTCTTGATGGAGGCGGTGAGATAGCCCACCTCTCCGGCGATCAGCTCCTTGCAGGGCTCCATGCCCAGGGGGAGCAGGTGGCCGCACTCCAAAATGTCGTACTCGGCTCCCGAGGCCATCATGCGGACCTTCATACCCGTCCGGACGGTGCCCTCCACCACCCGGAAGAGAACGATGACCCCCCGGTAGGCGTCATACTGGCTGTCGAAGATCAAGGCCTTCAGGGGAGCCTTGGGGTCCCCGGTGGGGGCGGGGATGTGGTGCACCACGTCCTCCAGCACGGCGGGGATGTTGATGCCCATTTTGGCGGAGATCTCCGGGGCGTCCTGGGCCTCGATGCCAATGACATCCTCGATCTCGGTCTTGACCCGCTTGGGGTCGGCGGCGGGCAGGTCGATCTTGTTCACCACCGGGCGGATCTCCAGGTCGTGCTCCATGGCCAGGTAGGTGTTGGCCAGGGTCTGGGCCTCGATGCCCTGGGCGGCGTCCACCACAAGCACGGCCCCCTCGCAGGCGGCCAGGGAGCGGGATACCTCGTAGTTGAAGTCCACATGGCCCGGGGTGTCGATGAGGTTGAGCTCGTAAGTCTCCCCGTCCTGGGCTTTGTAGCTCAGGCGGACGGCCCGGGCCTTGATGGTGATGCCCCGCTCCCGCTCCAAGTCCATGTTGTCTAAAAGCTGGGACTCCATCTCCCGCTGCTCCACCGCCCCGCACAGCTCGATGAGCCGGTCGGACAGGGTGGATTTGCCGTGGTCGATGTGGGCGATAATGGAAAAGTTTCTGATCTTGCTTTGATCTGTCATAATTGCCTCCAACAAAGGAATATAGGAACCCCCGCAGGGCCCATCAGCCTTGCGGGGGAGAGAGGGTCTTATTTCTTCCCCTTCTTCCGCCGGTCCAGGGTCTCGTTGACCCGTTCCCCGGTGGTGTGGACGATCTGCAAAAGGGACTGGTAGGCCGCGGGGTAGCCTGCGGCCAAGGCATCGTTGTTCATGGAGGGAATGACCTCCTTGCCCTTGGCCTTCACCTGGTCCGAGAGGGCATCCAGATAGTCGGCCTCGGAATAGGTCATATCGGCGTTGGTGCAACCGGCCAGAAAGTGCCGGGCGGGAATGGAGAAAAACCCCTCGTCCTGGGTGCCCGAGGCCCGGTACAGGTGCCGGAACATCTTGTAGACCGCGTCGGACAGGTAGTTGGAACATGCCGCGATGGCCTCCTTGCTCCCCGTCTTGCCCAGCAGGTCAAAGAGCATATTGACGGAGTTGCCCAGCAGCTTTTTGTTCAGCATGGCAGCCACGCTTCCCTGCAGGACGTTCCCCTTCTCGGCAGAGGCGTCGTAGAGCTCCTCGGCCCCGATGGTGGTGCCCTCCCGGTCCATGCTCCGGCCCAGCAGGAAGTCGGCCGACACATGGTAGTAGTCGCAGGCCCGGGTCACAAAGGCCAGACCGGGCTCACGGGCGCCGTTCTCATAGTGGCTCAGCAGGGCCTGGCTGATGCCCAGGTCGGCGGCGGCCACCCGCTGGCTCACGTTGCGCTCCCGCCGAAGGAGGGACAAAGTCCGGGAAAAGTTGTTGTTCAGTTCCATGATGAATTCTCCATTCTTTCTCTGAGGTATCGGACTGAAAGAACCTAGCATACAAGAACCCGGCAAACCGCGGACCCTGCACACAATGGAGCACCTCTTTTGAAAAACAGCAGGTATATTATATTGAAATATCTACTGTTTGTAAAGAAGAAAACGCAAAAAACCAGTTTTTTGTGCAATTTTCAGTGTTTTACCGTTTGGAATAGGCTCCAAGGGCTTTCCAACAGATAAAACTGCCCTTTTGAATGGGTATCTTTTCCCTGTTTTCCGTTGCAGTTTTCCCCAAAACGGTGTATAATAAAAAAAGCGAAACCATTTGTTTCCATGTAAAATCTTAAAAAACAGGAGAGGATCAATATGAGTTTCAGTTTTGACGGCATGATCAGCAAACTGAAGGCAGACCCCAAGACCATCGTCTTTACCGAGGGCACCGACGCCCGGATCCAGGAGGCCGCCGCCCGGCTTCTGAAGGACGGCCTTCTGAAGGTCATCTTAGTGGGCAGCCCTGACGAGGTGAAGGCCTCTGCCGAAAAGAACGGCTTTGACGTCAGCGGCGCCACTGTCATCGACCCGGCCCACTACGAGGGCATGGAGGAGATGGTAGCCAAGATGGTGGAGCTCCGCAAGGGCAAGATGAGCGAGGATGACTGCCGCGCCGCCCTCTCCAAGAGCAACTATTTCGGCACCATGCTGGTGAAGATGGGCAAGGCCGACTGCCTGCTGGGCGGCGCCACCTACTCCACCGCCGACACCGTCCGGCCCGCCCTGCAGCTCATCAAGACCCGTCCCGGGGCCCATTTGGTGTCCTCCAGCTTCATCCTCACCCGGGATACCGGGGACGAGGCCCTGAAGACCATCTGCATGGGCGACTGCGCCATCAACCTCTCCTATGAGGACACCCTGGACAAGGAGGGCAACGTGACCCTCTCCGGCGCCCAGAAGCTGGCCGAAGTGGCCGTGGAGACCGCCAAGACCGCCAAGATCTTCGGCATGGATCCCAAGGTGGCTCTGCTGAGCTTCTCCACCAAGGGCAGCGGCAAGGGCGGCACCGTAGCCCTCTCGGCCGAGGCCACCAAGCTGGCCAAGGAGATGGCCCCCGAACTGGCCATCGACGGCGAGATGCAGTTCGACGCCGCCGTCTCCCCCACCGTGGGACAGCTCAAGTTCCCCGGCAGCCAGGTGGCGGGCTACGCCAACACCTTCATCTTCCCCCTCATCGAGGCGGGCAACATCGGTTACAAGATCGCCCAGCGGCTGGGCGGCTACGAGGCTTACGGCCCCATTCTCCAGGGCCTGAACGCCCCCATCAACGACCTGAGCCGTGGCTGCAACGCTGAGGAGGTCTACAAGATGAGCATTATCACCGCGGCGCTCATCTGAGAACAAGTGATAAGGGCCCCCCGTTCCCGCGGGAACGGGGGGCCCTTTTTGGCCTTTGTGCAGGGGGGCGGAGCGTTTGCATATGGACGGCATGGCGGGACTATGTTATACTGAAAGAAAAACGGTATAGGGGGCGGAGACAGAATGGAAAAGATAAAGAAGGTGTTTTGGGAGACGGTGCGGAAATTTTCGGCCGTGAATTTCCTTTTTCTGCTGGCGGCAGGGGTGATCAACGCCATTGGCGTCACCCTGTTCATCGCCCCGGTGCAGCTTTATGACAGCGGTATTTCGGGCACCTCCATCCTGCTGTCCCAGCTCACCCCGGACACCTTCTCCCTGTCCTTTTTCCTGGTCGTTCTGAACATTCCCCTGTTTCTCTTCGGGCTCCGGCGGCAGGGGGCGATATTCTCGGTCTACGCCATTTTCACAGTATGCGTGTACGCCGGGTGCGCCTTTCTCATCACCGACGTGCTGCCCATCGACGTGAGCTTTGCCTCCCCCCTGGCGGGCACCGACCTCTTCCTGTGCGCCCTCTTCGGCGGCATCATCTCGGGCATCGGCAGCGGCATGGCCATCCGGCACGGCGGGGCCATGGACGGCATGGAGGTGGTGGCGGTGGTCTTTGCCAAGCCTCTTGGGGGCTCGGTGGGTACCTTTATGCTGGTCTACAATGTGCTTCTCTACATCATCTGCGGCATTGTGATGAAGAGCTGGATCCTGCCCCTCTACTCCATCGTCACCTACGCCGCCGGATCCCGGACCGTGGATTTCATCGTGGACGGGCTGGACAGCGCCAAGTCTGCCATGATCATCACCACGCAGCCAAAGGAGATCGGGAAGGCCGTGTCCGACGAGTTCGGCACCGGACTCACCATCATCGACGCCCACGGCTACTATTCCAACTCCCCCAAGACCATTCTCTATGTGGTGGTCAACCGGTTCCAGATCGTGAAGATCAAAGCTCTGGTCAAGAAGATCGACCCCAACGCCTATGTGACCATCACCCCCGTGTCCGATCTGCTCCACGGCAGCGTGGAGAACGGCTGAACATACCAATGCCCCGGGCAGAAGCCCGGGGCATCTTTGCGTTTTCAGGAGCTATGTCCGTTTTGCCCGTTTCTTTGACGCAGTCCCGTCCGTTACCCCTTCACCGAGGCGGCGACGGTGTCAGCCAAGGCAGCCAGCTCCCCGGCCTGATCGGCCTTGAGGGTGGAGCGAATGGTCACTTTGGGCTCCAGTACCGTGCCGCCCAATTCTCCGGTAATGAACTCCCCCATGAGCTTGCCCGCGGCGGGCGCCCAGGTGCCGTTTTCCATGAGGGCGAAGGTCCGCCCTTTGAGCCCCAGGGCCTTCATATCCTCCAGGTAGTCCCGCATGGGTGGGTAAAAGTCCATGTTGTAGGTGACGCTGGCCAGCACGATGTGGGAATAGCGGAAGCTCTCGGCAATGAGCTTTGACACATGGGTGGAGGACACGTCATAGAGGGCGGTCTCCACCCCCCGCTCGGTGAGGGCGGCGCAGAGGGCCTCGGCGGAGAGCTCAGTGCCGCCGTACATGGAGCCGTAGACCACCAGCGCCCCCTTCTCCTCGGGCTGGTAGCGGCTCCAGAGGTCGTATTTACCCAGGAACCAGTCCGCATTGCTCCGCCAGACCGGCCCGTGGAGGGGGCAGAGCAGCTTCACGTCCAGCCCCTTGACTTTGGCCAGCAATGCCTGGACCTGAGGGCCGTATTTGCCCACGATGTTGGTGTAATACCGCCGGGCCTCAGAAAGCCGGGTGTGTTCAAAGTCCGATTCATCGTTGAAGAGCTTGCCGTTCAGGGCTCCGAAGGTACCGAAGGCGTCGGCGGTAAAAAGCACCCCTCCGGGCTCCAAACAGGATACCATCACGTCGGGCCAGTGGACCATGGGAGCAGCGTAGAATGTGAGGCTGTGCTTGCCGAAGGAGATACTTTCCCCCTCCTTGGCTACGACGCGCTCGGCCTGTACCGGGGCGAACCCGAACTGGTCCATAAACCGTTGGGCGGCCAGGCTGGAGATCACGGCGGCATCGGGCCACTTCTGCAGCACGGCCCACAGCCCGGCTCCGTGGTCGGGCTCCAGATGGTGCAGGACGATATAGTCCAGCCCCCGGCCATTCAGCAGGTGCTCCACATTCTCCACCAGACGGGGGGCCGCCGACCAGTCCACACAGTCGAAGAGGACGGTCTTCTCGTCCAGCAGCAGGTAGGAGTTGTAGCTCACACCGTCGGGAATGGGGTGGATATTTTCAAAGAGGGCGGTGCGCCGGTCGTCGGCGCCCACCCACCACAGGTCCTCGGTGACTTTTCTCACGCAGTGCATGGGGCATATCTCCTTTGTTGGAATCTTATCCTTTGCATTTTACCACAGACCTATACAAAAGAAAAGGCTGTGGGGCTGTCAAACTATCGCCGGGTCATTTCCCGGAGAATCTCTTATTTCCAAATCCATCTTGACAATTCAAAAGCAAAAGCCTACAATAAGCATGAAAAGGGCGCTGTCGCATGACGGTCAGCCCAGTCTTCGCAAATTAACTATCGTTAGCCGCTCGGTCTGGCCACCGGGCGGCTAACACGCTTTTGGGGATATTTGACACTCCCCACGGCTAAAGCCGGGGGATTCTCGGTTCAACCACTGTTGCCTTCAGCCTGAGAGGTCTTACATAGTGTCCCCGAGCGTATAGGTTCGGGCGTGTCCCGCCCTACCATATGAACTGGCTACGCCAGCAGG
>JAGBDQ010000343.1 GCA_017937415.1 Oscillospiraceae bacterium | reverse complement strand
CCTGCTGGCGTAGCCAGTTCATATGGTAGGGCGGGACACGCCCGAACCTATACGCTCGGGGACACTATGTAAGACCTCTCAGGCTGAAGGCAACAGTGGTTGAACCGAGAATCCCCCGGCTTTAGCCGTGGGGAGTGTCAATCCAGAAGCTGCGACTATGCGGTGAGCATTGGCCGCATTGGAAGGCTGGAATGTGATTTTATTCTCCGGGATAACGAGTTGAACTATTCTTATGTACAGGTTGCCTATACCATAAATGAAAGCAAGGCAACCGAGGACAGGGAGTATGCCCCCCTGGAAATGATCCAGGATAACTATCCAAAGTATGTGGCGACAACGGACTATTTGCTCCAAAAGCGAAATGGGATCCGCCACATCAACCTGCTTGAGTTTATGAAAAGCCACGGCAGATTCTGATCTTGATGTACAGAATCAGCTTGATCCCTTTTTCGGAGGTGACCCTATGCCATGACCGTCCACACCCCAAATTATTATGACCGCTTCCGCTGTCTGGCGGGAGAGTGCCCCCACACCTGCTGTCAGGGCTGGGAGGTGCCCATTGACCGGGAGACTGCCCGGTACTATGAGACCATCCCCGGAGAGCTGGGAGAGCGGCTCCGGGCTCTCCTCACCACAGACGAGGAGGGAGATACCGCCTTCCTCCTGCGGGGGGACACTTGCCCCTTTCTGACAGACGAAAAGCTCTGCGAGCTTCAGATCAGGCTGGGAGAGGAGGGCATCGGGGAGATCTGCCGCAGCCACCCCCGGTTTTCCTACGACTTCGGCCCTCTTACCGAGCGGGGGCTGTGCGGCTCCTGCCCCGAGACCGCCCGGCTGATCCTGGGCACTGACATGGTCCTGCTCACCACCCGGGATGAAAAAGCCGGGGAGGGGTCCCCCGCCCTGCTCTCCCCGCTCCTGGCCGCCCGGGAGACCGCCCTGGAACTTTTGGAAACGCCGGAAGCCACCCTGGGGCAACGGTTTCAGGCCACGCTCCTCTTCGCCAACGAGGTCCAGGTGGCCCTGGATGAGGGCCGGGAGGAGGACATTCCCCAGCTCTGCCAAATTTACGGGGAGGAGTTTCCCCTTCTGGACCCCGCCGCCCTCCCGGACCGCCGGGAGGCTCTTATGAGGTGCCTCGGGGCGCTGGAGGGTCTGGAGATCCTGTCCGATACCTGGAGGGCCCTGCTGGCCCGGGGAAAACAGGAATTGGCCCGGGGGCAGGCATTTTCCATCCTGGAGGAGACTCAAATTCGCCGGGCGGGCCGCTACTTTCTCTACCGCCACTGGCTCCGGGGGGTGTGGGACGGCGACGTGCTCACCTGGGCAGAGTTTGCCGCGCTTGGGGCGGCGGTATGCGTTCTGCTCTCTCCCCTTCAGGACGAGGGCTTTCCCGAAGCCTTTCGGCTCTTCTGCCTGGAGCTGGAGCATGACCAGGAAAATCTGAACGCTTTGCAGGATCGTCTGCGGGAGGACCTGTCCCTGGCCGAGATGCTGGCCGTGGCCGGACTTTTGTAAGCTCTTTTCCCCGCCCCCACTTTTTACTTGCCTTTTTCCCCGTTTTCCTGCATAATGGAAGAGAAATTTCACCGGGGTATCCCCGGATGGGAGGATATGCTATGAACACCAATGACGGTATGCTCTATCTGGGCCTTTCTGACGAGGGGCGGGTCGCCCTGCCCCTCCAAATGGCCAACCGCCACGGCCTCATCGCCGGGGCAAGCGGCACCGGCAAGACCATCACCATGAAGGTCATGGCCGAGGGCTTCTCCAAAGCGGGAGTGCCCGTGTTCCTCTGCGACGTAAAGGGGGACGTGTCCGGCCTGGCCGAGGCGGGCGCCAAAAATGACGGTATGGAGAAGCGGATCGACAAATTCGGCCTCCGGGACACCTTCGTCTACCGGGACTACCCCGTGACCTTCTGGGACATCTATCAGGAGAAGGGCCACCCCATCCGGTGTACTGTCTCGGACATGGGGCCCAGCCTTCTCTCCCGGATCTTAGGGCTCACCCCCGCCCAGGAGGGGGTGCTGGAGATCGTGTTCCGCATCGCCGATGACCGGGGCCTTCTCCTGCTGGACCTGAAGGACCTGCGGGCCATGCTCAGCTATGTGGGGGAGCACAAGGAGGAGTACATCACCACCTACGGCAACATCGCCACCCAGTCTCTGGGCGGGATCCTCCGCTCCCTGCTCCCCTTAGAGCGGGAGGGGGGCGACCTGTTCTTCGGAGAGCCCGACCTGGACATCCGGGACTGGATGCGGTGTGCCCCTGACGGCCGGGGCATGATCAACCTGCTCTCCTGCGTGAAGTTGGTGCAGAATCCCACCCTCTACGCCACCTTCCTGCTGTGGCTCCTCTCCGAGCTCTTTGAGGAGCTCCCCGAGGCGGGGGACCTGGACAAGCCCCGGCTGGTTTTCTTCTTTGACGAGGCCCACCTGCTCTTTGCCGACGCCCCCAAGGCTTTGGTCCAGAAGATCGAGCAGGTGGTCAAGCTGGTCCGCTCCAAGGGGGTGGGTGTCTACTTCGTCACTCAGTCCCCCGGGGACATCCCAGACAGCGTCCTGGCCCAGCTCTCCAGCCGGGTCCAGCACGCCCTCCGGGCCTACACCCCCGCCGAGCAGAAGGTGATCCGGGCAACCGCCCAGGCCTTCCGGCCCAACCCAGCCTTCCAGGCCGAGGAGGTCCTGACCCAGTTGGGGGTAGGCCACGCCCTGGTGTCGGTATTGGATGAGAAGGGCGTGCCCGGCATGGTCCAGAATACCGCCATTCTCTGCCCTGAGAGCCTGATGGCCCCCTGCAGCCAGGCAAGCTACCAGGCCGCCCTCGGCACCGACGGCATGGGCAAATACGACCAGAGCGTGGACAGCGAATCGGCCTACGAGGTCTTAGAGGACCAGCGCCAGGCTGACGAGCGGCAGGCCCAGCTGGATGCCGAACGGGCCGCCTTTGAGGCCGAAAAGGCCGCCTTTGAAAAGCAGAAGGCCAAGGAGGAGGAAGCCGCCCGGAAGAAGGCGGAGAAGGAGGCCGAGGCCCAGCAGCGCAAGCTGGAAAAAGCCCTGGAGCGGGAGGAACTTCAGCGGCAGAAGGCCGCGGAGCGCCGCAAGGCCCAGATCGAGCGGCAGCTGATCAACACCGGCAGCCAGATCCTGAAGCGGGGGCTTATGGGCACCCTCTTCGGCGGCAGCTCGGGACGGCGCAGATAAACAAAAAGCAAAAAAGTACCCGCCTCCGGTCCCTGAGACCGGAGGCGGGTACTTTTCTGTTCGGTTTACTTTTTTTACTTACCCGCGATGGACAGCTCGCTGACCAGCACACTGGGGGAGGCAAAGGCGGTCATGCCGGTGGCCTTGACCTCCAGCTCCCGGGCCACATCGGTGATCTTCTTCAGAAGGTCGTAGAAGTTGCCCGCCACGGTGAAGGACTTGACCGGAGTGGTCTTCTTGCCGTCCTCGATGAGGAAGCCAGCGGACTGGAGGGAGAAGTCGCCCGTGACGGCGTTGGCACCGGCATGGAGGCCGCCCAGGGAGTTGATATACACGCCCTTGCCCGCCTTCTTCAAAAGCTCCTCCTCGGTGAGGGTACCGGGCTCCACATAGAAAATGAAGGGCCGGATGCCCACGGCCGAGGCATAGCCCGCCTTGGAGCCGTTGCCTGTGGTCTCCTTCCCCGCCACAGCGGCGGTCTTCAGGTTGTAGAGAAGGGTGTTGAGCTTGCCCTTTTCAATGACCTTCTTGGTGTGGGTGGGGCAGCCCTCGCCGTCAAAGTTGATGGGGATGGGGCTCTGGGGATGGAAGGGATCGTCCACTAAGGTGACGGCGGGGGAGGCGATGACCTGCCCCTCCTTGTCTCCCAGGCGGGAAAGGCCCTTCTGGGCGTTCTCGGCGGAGAACACGGAGGAGAAGGCGGCCAGAAGGCTGCTCATGGCCTCAGGGGCAAAGATCACGGGGCAGACAGCGGTGGGGGCCACATCGCCCCCCAGCTTGCCCACCGCCTTCTCGGCGGCCTTTTTGGCCACGGCATCCACGTCGATGGTGTCCAGCTTGCCCAGCTTGATCTGGTAATCGTTGTCCATCTCCTTGCCGTCGGACACCACGGCCACCGAAACCAGGCCGGACATTGTGTTTTCATAGCTCAGGTCCAGACCCTTGGAGTTGCAGATGGCGAAGCGGAACTTCTGGCGCAGCACCTCGCTCTCACAGCCGTCCACCACCTTGGGATCGGCGGCGTACAGCTTCTCCTGGGCCTTCAGGGCGGTGGCGATCATCTCCTCGGTGGAGGGAAGCTCGTAGGGGGTGACATCCAGCTTCTCGTAGGTCTTGCCCCCTTCGCAGAGGAACACGGGCTCCTCCGCCTCCAGCACCTTGGCGTTGTCCATGGCACGGCTCACCAGGGCGTCAGCCTTGGCCGGGTCCATATCCTCGGTGGAGGCATAACCCATCTTGCCGTTCACCACGCAGCGGAAGCACACGCCCCCGGACACCGCGCTGGAAAACTGGTTGACCTCATGCTGGAAAACGCCGACTTCGGTATCTTCGCTGCCCTCGTAATAGAGCTCGTAATCCTTCAGGCCCGCCGCCTTGGCGGCGTTGATGACAGCTTCCTTAAAAGCATTGTAATCCATTGTCCATTCCTCCTTATCTTCCGCCGACCGTGATGGAGGACACCCGGATGAGAGGCTGTCCCACATTGGTGGGGATGCTGCCGCTGGAGGAGCCGCACATGCCCTGGCCCATGTCCATGTCGGTGCCCACCATGTCGATGTCCTGAATGATCTGACTGCCCTTACCCACCAGGGAGGCCCCCCGGACGGGCTCGCAGATCTTGCCCTTGCGGATGATGTAGCCCTCGTTGACGGCGAAATTGAACTCGCCGGTCACCGGGTTCACCGAGCCGCCGCCCATGTCGGCGGCGTAGAGGCCGTACTCGATGGAGGAGATGATGTCCTCGTTCTTGTCGGTACCCGCGGCAATGTAGGTGTTGGTCATGCGGGAGGTGGGAGTGTAGGCATAGCTCTGGCGGCGGGAGGAGGCGGTGGACTCCATGCCCATTCTCCGGCCGTTGAACTTGTCAATCATGTAGGTCTTGAGGATGCCCTTCTCAATGAGGACCCGCTTGCGGGAGGGAGTACCCTCGTCGTCGATGTTGATG
>JAGBDQ010000342.1 GCA_017937415.1 Oscillospiraceae bacterium | reverse complement strand
CACCCCCATGCCGGGGCCTGCCCCCGAGGCCTCGGCAATGTCCCGGGGCACCCAGGACTCGATGAGAAAATTCTGCCCCAGGGACTTGGAAAAATGAAAGCCGTGCCGCTTCAGCAGGGCCTGGATGTCACTCATATTGCATAGGTCCATGGGGCACCTCCTTGGGATGTTTTCTACCTTTAGTATAGCATGGTTTGGGCCTTGGCGCAAGGCGGCGGAATATCTTGCCCGAAAGAAAAATGTCAGATTTTCTTTCGGGTTCCTTAATTGCCCTTTTTTCTTTCCTGTGGTACTGTTTGAGAGAAGGAGGGAGACCTATGAAACGCTGGAATATCTGGGCCCTGTGTGCTCTGCTGCTGTTCCTGTCCGCCTGCGGACGGGGGGCAGAGGAACCGGAAGAAGAGGGGGACGGGGGCCTTTTCGCCACGGTGGTCACCTACACCGGGGAGGACGATGATGCGGAATACTTGAAAATCGCCGGACGGAGCCAAAAGCTGGTGGCTCTCTTAGAGGAGAAGGCGGGCACTTTCGTCATGGACGCCTACAACTACCAGTCTATAGACGAGGAGGGGACACCCCTTTACACCATGAACACCCACTCCTATCCCCAGGAGTTCGCCCCCACCGGGCAGACCATCCGGGTAAGCGGAAATTATTTTCTCCATAACCCCATTGAGGCAGCGGATGGCTCCGACCTGGCGGAGAGCCTGGCCTATGACGACCTGACACTCAACCTGTTGGTGCCCGAAAAGTACCGGGACAGGGAGGGGGAGATAACGGCAGCCTACCGGGAGCGGTTCTATTTTGAAAAGGTGATGGCCGAGAATGCCTACAACGAGATGGCGGGCATTCCGGACCGGCTGGAGCTCTCCGAGGAGGAGCTGAAGGTCCATATCATCTATGTGAAGGACGGTCAGCGGTATTTCACCTACCGCGCCGACTGTGCCCCGGATACCGGCAGCTATATCACCGACCCGGTGGTCCAGATCTACACTGGAAACATCCACTGCAATTACGCCCATAGCTTTTTGACCCAGTGGCTCTATCTCCCTTTTGAAGGGAACGCTGAGGAGGCCTACCGGTCCATCCTGCCTTATATTGAGGAATGCGGCGCGGGAGAGAGCGTCCGCCGGGTGAAGCCGGTGGAGTGTTTGCCGGAAACATGATAGAACGCAGTAAGCCCGCCGGGAAACTCTCCCGGCGGGCTTGCTGCATGTATGGTCTTATTTCCGTTTGACCGGTATCCGCAGAACGGTCTTCCGCCGCTCGGGGGGCACCTTCCGGGCGTCGGAGAGGTAGATCTCGTGGTGATACCGCTCCGGTCCGATGTCCGGGACGTAACCTTCCTTGGCGGCGAACTCCTCCATGGCCCGGAGGGTGGCGGGCTCGTCATCGTAGGAGCCCAGGTGCATACACTGGACGCACAGGCCTTCCTCGTAGGGGAGAAACTCTACCTGGGAGAAGTCCTGCTTTTTCTTGGCGGTGGCCTCCGCGATGGCCCAGTCGAATTCAGCCCGGGTGACAAAGTCGGGGAGGCGGATCAGGGAGATCCAGCGGAAATCCTCCTTGCGGGCGTAGTCTACGGCTCCGCCGTTCTTGTCCCACCAAAAGCCCTCCAGAGGGGGCACCACATAGTCGAAGTAGCCCTCCATCCTGTGACTGCCCATTTTGCTCATTTTGACGGTGAAGGCGATGCCGTAGAGAAGTCCCATGGCGTGTTTGTACTCTCCGTCCTCCTGGTTGGGATCCCCCTGGCCCCGGACGGCCAGGAAGTTCATGGAGGGGACCTCCACCAAGCCGGGCTTGGCCGGGGGAAGGTAGAACTCCCTGTACTCCTTTTTGTAGTCAAAAGCCATTAGGAACCTGCCTTCCAGCGTAAGAGTTGGGGAAAGAAGCTGCGCATCTGTTCTTTGGCCTGCTCCTCGGTCATGCCGGGGTTGGCCTTGGCCATGTGGGGAGCGCAGAAGGCAATCATCTCCTCCATGGTCATGTCCTGAAGGAACTTTCCCTTGTCGTAGCAGTACTTGCAGTAGTGGGGGCTGAGGGAGCCGTCGGCTTCGGTCCCTCTCTGGTCCCCGGCGGTGAGGGGCATGGCGCAGGACTGGCAAAAGGTCATTTCGTTCATGGTGGCATCCTCCTTTGTTTGAGATGGCACCATGTTACCAGAGAAACCTTGACACCTCATGTCAGGGTTTTTACATTGCTCCCAAATATTTTTTGCCAGCAGTCCCACCTGATGCCGGAT
>JAGBDQ010000341.1 GCA_017937415.1 Oscillospiraceae bacterium | reverse complement strand
AGGGCCGCGCGGGAGGAGAGCAGCGCGCCGTCCAGGGTCCGTTGGGCTACGTTCAGCGCTCCGGTGGCCCCGGAGGAGGACACCCGGGTCAGGGTCAGGTAGCCGCTGCGGCTGGAGGAGATGGTCACAAGCTGCCCCTTCTGCCGCTCAGCGGAGGAGGCGACCTTTCCGGTGAAGGTGAACTTCTTTCCGGCAGAGTCGGTCATAATGGTCTCCACGGTGGCGGTGCCATCGGTCTCGTTGTAGGAATTCACCACGCCCACCAGGGTGGACTTGTCATCCGCGGCGGGAACCGAAGCCCCGGCGATCTCGCCGTTGGCGGTGAGCAGGAAGCACACCACGCTGCCGGGGGTAAGGGCGGAGAGGGCCTCGGAGGCCTGGGGGAGAACGGTGAGGTCGGTGCCCCCCAGCACGGTGGCGGTCAGGGGGGACTTGGGGCTGGGGGAGGCGTTCTCGTAAACGCAGGTGAGCCGGGTGACGGCCTGGACCGTCTCTTCCTCGGCCGTGGTGGGAATGTAGATGTACTCTAACTTCCCGGCGGCGTTGTAGGAGAAGGTGAGCTGGCTCCCGGCGGTCAGGTCCATGTAGGCCGCGCCGTAGGTGGTCTGGCACTCCCCACGGTAGATGGGTGTAGCAGAGTCCATGGCCAGCCGGTCTCCGGCGGCGGTGGTGATGTAGTTGACCTCATGGGCGGCCAGGGTCACCTTGCGGACAGAGCCCTGGTTGGAGGCCTTCACGTCCAGCACCTTGCCGTCCTTGTCCTGGACCAGGGTGACCCGGGAGCCCTGGAGCGCGGCGTCAAAGGGCGCGTGGTCGGTCTTGTAGGTGCTCACCACGTCCCCGGCGCGGACCATCACGGCCCCCCGGGTCCCGTCCTGGGTGACGGCGTCAACCGAGAGGAGGATCACGTTCTCGGTGATCTTGCCACCCAGGGAGGCGAAGAAGGTCTCGCCCCCCGCCTTGGGGGCGGCGTAGAGCAGGTTGCGGAACAGCAGGGCGGCATTGCCCCGGTCAAGGGCGATGTCGCCGTTCACGGTCATGTCCTCCAAAAGGCCAAGGCCCTTGGCGGTGGACAGATAGCCGTCATACCAGTGGGCGCCGCCCGAGCCCACGTCCTTCTGGCTGTAGCCCAGCAGGCGCAGGGTCATGGTGATGGCCTCAGCCTGGGTGATGGGGCGGTCGGGCTGGAAGGAGCCGTCCCCCACGCCCATGACCAGACGCTCCCCCTCGCTTACCACGATGCGGGAGGCGTAGTTGATATAGCCCCGGGCCCAGTTGTCCCCCTTCACGTCGGTGAAGTAGGTGTACCGCTCGTAGGAGGCGGCCTGAGCCCCCTCCCCCCGGAGCTCCACGGCGATCTTGCAGAACTGGCCGCGGGTCAGGGGCTGGCCGGGCTGGTAGGTGCCGTCCTCAAAGCCGCCCAAAATGCCCAGCAGGCGCAGGAGCTCGGCGGCCTCGGCCACCGTGGGGTCGGTAATGTCGGTAAAGGAGGAGGCCACAGGCTCGGCCGCCGCCGCGGGACCGGTGACGGCCGTCCCGGCCAGGGTGGCCGCGCAGAGCAGGACCGCCAGGATTTTTCTGAGTTTCATAGGTTTTCTCTCCTCTCATGATGTCAAGCTCCGCAATGGCCTGACCGTTCGGTTGCTTTCCCTCCGACTCGGGCTGGTCTCCGGGGCCGTTGGCCCCGTCGCTCGCCCTCGCTTCAGTCCAAGCGCCCTCACAGGCCCTTGCTCCGCTCTTTGTGTTTAATCAGCACGCAGGGCTTCCACAGGCTGCAGGCCGCTGGCCTTGATGGCGGGGTACAATCCGAAAATGATGCCGATGCCCACCGAAATGGCGAAGGCGATGCCCGCAATGTCCGGATTGGGCAGTATGATCAGGTTCAGCGTCTGTTTACAGACGATCAGCGTTCCCACATATCCGGCCAGGATCCCTAAAATGCCGCCGATGCCGCAGATCATGCAGGCCTCCAGCAGGAACTGGAAGATGATGGTCCGCCGCTCGGCGCCGATGGCCTTGCGGATGCCGATCTCCCGGGTGCGCTCGGTGACGGTGACCAGCATGATGTTCATAATGCCGATGCCGCCGACCAACAGGGAGATGGCGGCGATGCCGCCCATGAGGAGCTGCTGGCTGCGGTTGGCGTCCTCCGTGTTGGAAATGTACTGGTCCCGATTGTAAATGCTATAGCTTCCGTAGGCGTTGCCCGTGCTGGAATCTCCGATGAGGCCCTTCAGGAAACCGTTGAGCCGGGATGAAGCCTCCATGGTCTCGTCCTGGCCCCTGCATTTGACGTAGAACTGGTTGCTGAAGGTGTTCACGTTGTTGGAGCCGCCCAGCCGCAGGGCCCGGGAGGTGGTGTAGGGGATGAGGATAAAGTTGTCCTGGGTCAGATAGTACTCATAGCCCTCGGGCAGGCTGTCCTCGTCGAACCGGGGCTCGTAGACCCCGATGACCGTATAGGGGACCCCGTCAAAAGTCATGGTCTTGCCGATGGGGTCGGCGTAGTTGAAGAAGATCTTGGCCGCCCGGGACCCCAGCACGCAGACCTGGTTTCCCCGCTGGATGTCCAGCAGGGTAAAGTCCCGGCCCTTGGCGATCACGGCGTTGTTGCAGACTCCCCACTGGTTGCTCACCATATAGGTGTTGGGGGAGTAGTGGTCAGGGTCCGAATAGTCAAAGTAGCTGGATTGGGAATCCATCGTTCCGTACTGGACCCGGCCCCAGAAGTCCTGCTGGGGGGTGACACCGATCACCAGGTCGTCCAGCCGCTGGCAGTAGCCGTAGATGGCGTCGAACACGCTGGTGTCCTCGTCTCCCATGGAGCTCCATTTGTAGGCGTAGACCTCCAACTGATTGGTGCCTGTGGCCTTCATCATGTCCAGCATCTGCTTGGTGGTGGCCGCGGTGTAGCTCACCATGATGATGACGGCGGCCAGGCCGATGATGACGCCCAGCATGGTCAGGAAGGTCCGGCCCTTCCGGGCGCTGATGGACTTGACGGCCAGCTTGAAGGTTTGCAGATTCATAGCCAGTCCACCTCCTGTTGTTGGTCTGAAACGATCTTGCCGTCCGAGAGCCGCACCATCCGGGGCGCGGTGGCGGCGATGCCGTTGTCGTGGGTGATGAGGACCACCGTGGTGCCCTCCTTATAGAGCCGCTGGAGGATCTGGAGCACATGGATGCCCGTCTTGGAGTCCAGGGCGCCCGTGGGCTCATCCGCTAAGATCATGGGCGAGTGGGTGGCGATGGCCCGGGCGATGGCCACCCGCTGCTGCTGGCCGCCCGACATCTCGGTGGGCTTGTGGTCCTTCCGGTCCCACAGGGCCACCCGCTCCAGGGCGTCCTTCACCTGCTCCCGCCGCTTGGAAGCCCGTACCCCCTGATAGATCAGGGGCAGCTCCACGTTCTCGTAGGCCGAGAGGGCGGGCAGAAGGTTGTAGCCCTGGAAGATAAACCCGATCTTTTTGTTCCGGGTATGGGCCTGCTGCTTGTCGCTGAGGGTGGTCACGTCCTGACCGTCCAGATGATACTCCCCATAAGTGGGGATGTCCAGCAGCCCCAGCACGTTCATCAGCGTGGACTTGCCCGAGCCTGACTGGCCCACGATGGCCACGAACTCTCCCCGGTCGATCTGGAGAGTCACCCCGTCCAGGGCCCGGACCTCCCGTTCGGTGCCCTCGTTGTAGATCTTATAAATGTCCTTAATATCTATGAGCATGGCTTCACTCCCTTTCTGAAAGCCTGCAGGCTTAACCATAGGAGCTGTAGTTGTTGTCTGCCTTGGGCGTGCTGTTGTAGACCTGGTCGTCCACCTGAACGCCCGAGATGATCTCAGCGTTGTAGGTGTCGCTGAGGCCCACCTCCACCGGCATGACGATGCAGCCCTCGGGGATCTCCTTCTGCATGGCCTCAGGGAGCTCGCTGGGGTCGATGGCCCCCTCCCGGGCCTCGTCGGTCTTGATGTAGACCACGTTGACCGCCTCGTCGGAGCCCTCGGGGCTGTATGTACGGATGTCGGCCAGGGGGACGGTGATGCAGTCGATGCTGTTGGCGGTGGTGATCTCGCCTCTCAGCCAGTAGCCGCCCATGAGGGTACCCATGGGATTGTCCACCCGCACCACGCCGGGGAAGACGGTCACGCCGCTGCCCTGGTTTTCGCCGATGACGGCGATGGAGTCCACCACGCCGATGTAGCTGTTGCCGTTCCAGTCCTGAAGGGAGATCTCGTCTCCCACATTGATGTACTGCCGGTTCCGGTCGTCCACCTGGATGTTCACCGTCATGACGCTGTTGTTGGCGATCATAATGGCGGTGCTTCCCGCAGTCACCTCCATGCCCTCATAGATAGGCAGGGCGGTGACCGTGCCGGTGATGGGGGCCACGGCGGAGAAGTTCACCAGGTTCTGCTCCTCGCTCTCCACCTTCTTCTGGGCTTCGTTCAGGGACTCCTGGGCAGCGTCGATCTGCTCCTGCTTGGCTCGGATCAGCTCGTCCACGCTGCTGGTGCCCTGGACCACCAAAGTCTGGCCCGCGGTGACGTCGGCGTAGTTCATCAGGTCGGCCAGCCGCTCCACCGGTCCGGCGGCCTTGGTGGCCACCGTGGTGGTCTGGTAGTAGGCAAACTTCCCGTCCTCATAGGGCAGGATGGCAATGCCGTCGGCCCCCGTCATGCTGGCGGTGGCCGCCATATCCTCGGTCATGGTGCCGGGATTGTCCACCACGATCACTACCTCGAAGTTCATGCCGCCCTCGGGAGTGACCATCCGGACCTTGTTGATCTTCTCCACGGTGCCGGTGAGCTGGGTCATCAGTACGGGCACCGACACGGTGACCTCCTGGCCCACATAGATGTCGTCCTCATAGGCGTAGCTGAAGTAGAGGGAGAGCTTCAGCTTGGTATCGTCCACCACCCGGGCGATCACGGTCCCGGCGCTCAGGGGGTCACCCACCTTGAGGTCGGTCACGTCGGTAAGCTTGCCCGCGTGGGGGGCGGTGATGGTCAGGTCGCCCCGGCTCTGCCGCAGGGCGGTCATCTCTTCCTGGAGCTTGTTCATGTTCTCCACCTGGAGCTGATAGGCCTCCTGGGCGGCCAGAAGAGCTTCCTCAGCGGCCGCCGAGGAGATCACATAAAGGGGATCCCCCTCATAGACCATCTGGCCCTCGGTGACGAACAGGGACTCCACCACGCCGCTCTGGGTCAGGGTGATACTGGCCGAATCCTTGGCGTTGGAGGTACCCGAGATGCTGGCCGTCTGGACAATGGAGCCGATGGAGGCGGTATCAAAAAGGGGCTCTCCCTTGTCGGTGTCCTCCTTCTCCCGGAACACAAAATACCAGACCGCATACCCGATCCCGGCCAGAATGGCCAGCACCAGGATGATACTGATGAGGCGCTTGATGAGCGCCTTGGTTTTTTTCTTCTGCTCGTTGGTGCGCTTGGGTGTGGGCGGCGCGGTGCTGATCTGCTCGGCCGCCGGCGTTTGTACGTCTGCCATAAACAATTCCTCCCGGTTCAAAGTTCATGTCTCATTATAGCCCTCTATTTACCAAAGGACAAGGAACAAAACGGTAACAAATTCTTAAAAAATTCTGAACATGGCCGGAAATACCTCCTCCGGTCCCGCCTGTTTCCCTGTCTTTCGGCTCTGCTTTGTTAGACGTTTACAAAAGAGGAAAAGTTCCCGCGAAAAGAGAAAATTTTGCGTGGGTCGCTTTGTGCCGAAGGCACAATACGACCGGGAACG
This sequence comes from Oscillospiraceae bacterium, assembly GCA_017937415.1. GTDB lineage: Bacteria > Bacillota > Clostridia > Oscillospirales > Oscillospiraceae > Vermiculatibacterium. The sequence goes on along the minus strand of JAGBDQ010000341.1, from coordinate 405 downwards.
GTCGTTTTGCGAAGCAAAATGACGTTCCCTCTCTCTTTCAATTCAGGGATCTCTGGACGGGGGCGGATTATTTTTTTGTTTTGTGAAAACGACGAAAAAGGCAGGGCTTTTCGAGAGAAAGGTCCTGCTTTTTTGTGCATTTGGGAGAAAATAAAAATTTTCGGTTTTGGTTTCCAGAATTTTACAAAAAGTGCAGAAAGTTCTTGTCTACCAAAAGTCTACCAAAAATCGCCCTCTAAGCTTTGGGCCCCAAGGGGTTGAAAATTGGAAGAAAATGGGTTGTCAACCAAGTGTCTACCAAATGACGGATTCGTGTGTGAAATGCCGGCATTTTCTTTGTAAAATTGGCGTTTTTTGGAACTTTCAGAGAGGGGTCAGGGGTGTCATATTCGACTGATCAGAGGT
>JAGBDQ010000340.1 GCA_017937415.1 Oscillospiraceae bacterium | reverse complement strand
TGCTTGCCTTTGCCTATCATTAGGGTTCCAAATAGTGGTAACCACACAGTATGCAGGCGTGCAGATAGGTGATAACGGTCTCACCGTTGCTGCCGATGACTGTCCCGTACTCCGAAACCTGCATACGATGCCGCTCAGTGGAGGTCTCCCCAGTAAAACTCGTTCCTAAATCCGCTTCGCATAGCAAACAAGTCTCGTGCTTCATGCGCTTTACCACATGGCAAAAATCGTCATAATTGCCGTATTCAACCTCATTGTAATAGTCTGTTCTAACGCTGGTATGCCGGCATATATCCCGGGCGGCGGACTCGCCGACGGGCTCGGTCTCCACCTCGGTCTGGACGGCGGGTTCAGTGGTGAGTTCGGGCTCTTCCTCGGCCGCGAAGGCGGGGACGGAGAGGGTCAGGCACATGGCCAGGGCCAGAAGCATAGAAGTCATTTTCTTCATCATAATTGTAATACTCCTTTGTATTTATGTCAAGAGTTTGTAGGTACGTGGGGCGGGGTGGAACGGGTGGAACAACTTTATTTCTGCATGGGCTTCGCCCCCTTCCAAAATCTTTGAACTTGACAATTTTTGCCTGTTCCGGTACACTGATTGCACAGAAACCATTCTTTTGCGAAGGAGATCAGGAATGGATAAGGTTTACATTGGCGAGATCATCCGGGAAGAACGGGTCAGGCAAAAAGTGAGCCAGGAAAAGCTCTGCGAGGAGATCTGCAGCCCGGTGACTCTCTCCCGGCTGGAGAACGGGGCCCAGCCGCCCTCCTATCCCAAGGTCAAAGCCCTGCTGGAAAGACTGGGACTTTCCGACGACCTTTATAAGGTGGTCAACAGTGCCGACGAGCTGCGGGCAGAGAATTTGGGGAAAGAAGTCAGGGCCAAGGTGGTTGCCTTTGAGAAGGCGGCGGGGCCAGAGAAGAAAGCCCGGTGGGCCGAAGCCTGGGAGGCCACCTGCCGGCTGGAAAAGTTTGCTAAAGACGAGCCCTCCATTCGCCAGCGGATCATACAGGACCGGTGCGTTCTGGGCATTGAGCAGGGGCCATACTCCCCGGCGGAGCAGCGGGAGCTGCTGCTGGGAGCCCTGAAGCTTACAAAACCCCGCTTTGACCCGGAGAGGCTTGACCGCTCCCGGTACACCCAGGAGGAGATCAGCCTCATCAACCACATTGCCGTCACCTACGCCTGGGAGGGGAACTCGGACCCGGCCATCAACCTTTACCGCCAGCTTTTGGCCTACATCCAGACCCACAATCAACAGCTTTCCCGCTACGCCAACCAACTGACCATGGTGGCCCACAATTACGCCCGGGAATTGGATGGGGTAGGGGATTATCGGGAGTCTGCCCGTATCGCCGAGATCGGGCGTCAAGCCTGCGTGTTGTATGACAGCCAACAGTTCCATCCGGGACTTCTGCATATTCTGGCGGAATGCCAGCACTATCTGGGGAACGACGCGGAGAGCCGGGAGTTGTACCTTCGGGCCTATTATTTTTATAAGGCGTGCGAAGCAGGCAAAAACCTGGATCTCTTGAGGCGGGATGTAAAAGAACAGCTTGGGTTTGAATTGGATTAGTCAGAGAATCCCTGGCCGATTGGTCCCGGGTCAGGCTTGTTCCCGTTGGGCTCGCCCATGGGCTCCATGGGGGGCTCCTCCGGTTCCTCCGGGCCGATGGGCTGGATGGTCACAATGGGCGTAGGGTCGGGCTCTTGGGGCGGATCCGCGGGAGATGCAAAGGCTGAGGTCAGAATGGACAGGGAGAGAAGCGACGCCAGGAACAGGGATACCAGTTTTTTCATGGGAGTTTCCCACCTTTCTGTTGTGATAGATATAGCATACAGGGCCCGAACAGAGAAAACCATATCGTCCTGTGAAAATTTTGCCTATGCAAATCGACGAAGCGGACCGGGGAAATCTCCCCGGCCCGTTTTTCTCCATTTCGCCCCATTTCCCCATTTGCAAACGGGACGGTTTGTGGTACAATAGCCCTATATGACAACTTCGTCCGAGGATAGGATGAAAAAGAAAACCTGCTCTATCTTTGAAGAAGGAAGGGATCGGCCATGGCAGAGAAGTGTAAGGCGATCATTTTGGCGGCGGGGAAGGGTACCCGTCTGCGGACCGAGGGTATCGACCTGCCCAAGGTCCTGCGGGAGGCCGACGGGCGGCCCCTGCTGAGTTATGTGCTGGAGGGCCTCAGCTTCCTCCCCCCCGAGGACATCACCTTAGTGGTGGGCTACGAGGGGGAGAAGGTGACGGCCGCCTTCCCCGGCTACCCCAAGGTGTTCCAGAGCCCCCAGCTGGGCACCGGCCACGCCGTCCAGTGCGCCGAGAGCGCCCTGAAGGGCTTTGAGGGCCATATCTTGGTGTGCAACGGGGATATGCCCCTGCTGAAGCGTAAGTCCTACGAGGCTCTTTTGGAGCAGCATATCCGGGAGGGGAACGCCTGCACCCTCATGGCCGGGGTAACAGAGGCCCCTCTGCCCTACGGCCGCATCGTCCGGGACGAGGCGGGGGGCTTCCTCCGCATCGTGGAGGACCGGGACTGCACCGAGGAGGAAAAGCTGATCCGGGAGCTGAACACCGGGGACTATGTCTTTGAGGCCAGCCGCCTGTGGCGGGCCCTCACCACCCTGCGGCCCGACAACGCCCAGGGGGAGTACTACATCACCGACGCCCCCGTGTGGCTGAGAAAGCAGGGGGAGAAGGTGGGGGTGTGCGCCGCCTGCACCGCCGAGGACATGATCGGGGTCAACGACGTGGAGCAGCTCCGCCAGGTGGAGGAGATCATCCAGAGACGGAGGGGCGAGGCATGAACGTATTTATCAGCGCCGACATTGAGGGCACCTGCGGCATCGTCCATTGGGACGAGACCGAGCGCACCCGCCCCGGGGACTACGCTCCCTATCAAAAGCAGATGACCCGGGAGGTCCACGCCGCCTGCGAGGGCATTTTGGCCGCCGACAAGGGCTCCGGGATCTTAGTGAAGGACGCCCACGATTCCGCCCGGAACTTAGACCCCGCCGACTTCCCCGAGAGTGTCCGGATCATGCGGGGCTGGACGGGGGACCCCCTGTCCATGATGAGCGGCATTGACACCGGGGACTACGGCGCCGCCCTCTTCACCGGCTATCACGCCTGGGCCTCCAGCTCCGGGAATCCCCTGAGCCACACCATGAACCTCCGCAACGAGTACGTGACCCTCAACGGGGTGCGGATGAGCGAGTTTATGATGAACGCCTACACCGCCGGGTATTACGGGGTGCCCGTGGTCTTCCTCTCGGGGGACAAGGCCCTGTGCCAGTTCGCCGAGGAATTCATCCCCGGTATCGTCACCGTCCCGGTGAACGAGGGCCGGGGCGGCGCGGTGGTGTCCATGCACCCGGACGCCGCCGTGAAGGCCATCAAGGAAGGGGCAAAAAAGGCGGTCAGGAACGCCAAAAACTGCTTTGTGCCCCTGCCCGACTACTTTGAGATGACCGTGCGGTTCAAGGACCACAGGATGGCCTACTCCAAGAGCTTCTACCCCGGCGCCTCTTTAGAGGAGGAAAAGAACGTGTGCTTTGCCTCGGACGACTGGTTCGAGATGCTCCGCTTCAGCCATTTTGTGCTCAGCGATTAGGGAGGATCACAGTATGGAGCAGGATGTTCGCCTTGCCGTTCTCATTGACGGGGACAACGCCCCCCGCACCGCCATCCGGGAGATCATGGGGGAGTGCGTGAAGTACGGCACCCCCACCATCAAGCGGATCTACGGGGACTGGGCCATGAACAACATGGACTCCTGGAAGCCCCTGATGCTGGAAAACGCCCTCATCCCGGTGCAGCAGTACAGCTACACCACCGGGAAGAACTCCACCGACTCGGCCATGATCATCGACGCCATGGACATCCTTTACGCCAACCAGGTGGACGGCTTTGTGCTGGTGTCCAGCGATTCCGACTTCACCCGGCTGGCCCTGCGGCTCCGGGAGGCGGGGAAGAAGGTCTACGGCATCGGGGAGAAAAAGACACCCAATCCCTTCATTGTGGCCTGCGACAAGTTCATCTATGTGGAGGTCATCCGGGGGAAGGAGGAGCTTCCCGCGGAGAAGGGCAAGGGGAAGGAGCAGGCCCTTCCCGCCCAGGCCGGACGGAAAAGGGTTCCCGACGAGGTGGTGGAGCTCATCGCCGCCACCATCCAGGACGTGTCCGACGAGGAGGGCTGGGCCTTCATGGGAGAGCTGGGGAATATTCTGCCTAAGAAGCAGCCCGACTTTGACCCCCGGAACTACGGTTTTGAAAAGCTGACCACCATGGTCAAGTCCATCGACCGCTTTGAGATCGACGCCCGGGCCACCAGCGCCCCCAAAGTCAAGCACATCTATGTCCGGGACAAGAGGGCCGGGCAGGAGTGAACGGGGCGGAAAAACTCCGGTGTTTCATGTGAAACACAATACAACGATCCCCTGGGAGCGTATGTCTCCCAGGGGATCACCATTTTTTGGAAGCCGAGATAGTTGTACTGTGTTGTATGCGGGCAGCCCTTAGTCGAAATCATGCCGGTCTGTGGAAATGCCGGCATCCCACAGAATGGCAACGATCTCCTCCACACATTCAAAGTCGCTTTTTCCCTCGTCATTCAATACGTTCTGGATCAACTGCAGGGTGCGGACAGCCTCGTTTTCTACGATGGGGCTGAAAAACTCCCTGCCGTGCAGTCCCTCGAAAAGGGCCAGCATGGTACGGCCGATCTCTTTTTCTGTCATTTCCCGTTCGACCTCAAGCA
>JAGBDQ010000339.1 GCA_017937415.1 Oscillospiraceae bacterium | reverse complement strand
GGCGGTCATTTTTTGTAGGTCCGTTCTTCTGGAAAACGATTCCGGATCTGACAGAGACAGGGCAGGGCGTTTCGCAGGAAAGGATCTCCCTGCGAAGCGCCCTATTTTCCCACGCAGAACCGCTCAAAAATGCGCCCGGTGATGTCCTCCCGCACGGTTTTGCCCGTGAGCTCCCCCAACGCGGAAAGGGCCTCCTCCACGTCGGTGAGGAGGGCGTCGGGGGTGACCCCATTCTCCAGGGCGGAGAGGGCCCGCTCCACCCCTGTCTTGGCCCGGGAGACCGCCTCGGCCTGCCGGGCGTTGGTGAGAAGGGCCTCCCCCTCCCCCACCTCTCGGTTGGGAAAGAGCTTAGCCACCAGCTCTCCCAGCTTGTCCAGCCCCTCCCCGGTCTTGGCCGAGAGGGCCGCAGAGTCAGGCAGGGCGATCATGGGCATGGGAGAGAGGGCGGGGGGAAGGTCAGCCTTATTGTAAATGAGCAGGGTGGGTGCCGTGTCCATGGCCCTGCGGACCAGGTCCAGGTCCTCAGCCGTGAAGCCCGCGGACCGGTCCACCACCGCCAAAATAAGCCCCGCCTGTTCCATAGCCCGCTGGGAGCGCTCCACCCCCAGCTTTTCCACCGGGTCAGCGGTCTCCCGCACCCCGGCGGTGTCCATGAGCCTGAGAAGCACGCCTCCCAGCACGCAGGTCTCCTCCACCGTGTCCCGGGTGGTGCCCGGGATATCGGTGACAATGGCCCGCTCGTAGCCCACCAGGGCGTTGAGAAGGGTGGATTTCCCCACGTTGGGCCGCCCCACGATGGCGGTGGGTACCCCCCGGGCGAGCACCTGTCCCCGCTTGTGGGTGGAAAGCAGGTCGGCAAGGCCCTGCCGGGCCTTGGTCAGAGAATCTTTCAGCACTTCGGCGGTAAAGGGGTCCAGGTCCTCGTCGGGGTAGTCCAGCACGGCGTGAAAGTGGGCCATCACGTCTAAAAGATCGCTGTAAAGTGCCTCCCCCCGGCGGGAGAGGGCTCCGGAAAGCTGCCCCGCCGCCGTGCGGGCCCCCGCCGGGGTCTCGGCGTCGATCAGGTCCATCACCGCCTCGGCCTTTGTCAGGTCCAGCTTGCCGTTGAGGAAGGCCCGGCGGGTGAATTCCCCCGGTCCGGCCTGCCGGGCCCCGTCGGCGAACAGGGCTTCCAAAGCCAGGGAGAGCACCATGGGGGAGCCGTGGCACTGGAGCTCGGCGGTGTCCTCCCCGGTGTAGCTGTGGGGGGCCTTGGACCAGGTACACAGGACCTGGTCCAGCAGCCGCCCCTCCCGGTCCCGGAGGGCACCATAGATGAGCCGTCCCGGTTCGTGGGCAGTGAGGGGCTTCCCGTCCGCGGGGGCAAAGAGCCCCTCCACACACTGAGGGGCCCCCGGCCCGGAAAGCCGGATGACCCCGATGGCGCTCCGCCCCCCAGCCGTAGCCAAGGCGGCGATCAGGTCGCTGGCCATACTTCAGCCCTCCGCGCCGAAGGAGAACCGGGCGGTATGCCGCCAGGTCTCCCCCGCCTTCAAAACAGGGCTGGGGAAGTTTTCGTGGTGGATGGAGTCGGGGTAGAACTGGGTCTCCAGGCAGAAGCCCCCCCGGCAGCCGTAAGGAACTCCCCCCTTGCCCTTGGGGGAGCCGTCCAGAAAGTTGCCGGCGTAGAACTGCACCCCGGGGAGGGTGGCCTCTAAGGTCAGGGTGATGCCGGTGTCCGCGGCATAGGCTTTGGCGAAGGGCCGGAGGGTACCTATATCCCCGTCAATGCACCAGTTGTGGTCATAGCCGCCTCCCAGCCTGAGCTGTTCAAAATCCTGATCCCAGCCGTCCCCCAGCCGCTTGGGAACACGCAGGTCCATAGGGGTGTCCTCCACGCTGGCAAGCTCCCCGGTGGGGATGAGCCCGGGGCCCACGGGAGTATAGCGGGAAGCATTCAGGCTGAGGAGATGGTTCTCCACCGAGCCAGAACCGTGGCCCGAGAGGTTGAAGTAGGCGTGGCTGGTGAGATTGCACACGGTGTCGGCGTCCGAGAAGGCCTCGTACTCGATGGTCAGCGCCCCGCCGCCCAGGCGGTAGGTCACCGCCACGGTGAGGGTGCCGGGGTACCCCTCCTCCCCGTCAGGGCTGACCAGAGAGAGGGTGAGGGTGTTTTCGGTCAGCTCCTCCACCGTCCACAGCTTCCGGTCAAAGCCCTCCTTCCCTCCGTGGAGGTGGTTGGGGCCGTCGTTGGCGTAGAGGGGATATTCCTTCCCATTCAGGGAAAAGGCGGCGTTTGCCGTGCGGTTGCCGCACCGGCCGATGAGAGCCCCCAGGTACTTGTCCTGGCGGAGATAGTCCTCCAGGATGCCGTAGCCCAGCAGAATGTCCACCGGAACTCCGTTCCGGTCGGGGGTGGTCAGAGCCTGCAGGGCGCCACCCCAGGTGAGGACAGTACAGGTCTGCTTCCCCTCCTTCAATGTAATGGCCTCCACCACCCTGCCGTCGGGCAGGGCGCCGAAAGGTACACGGTTTTGTTCCATACTGCTCCTCCTTTAAACCTGGTCCAGGAAGCGGAGGAAGGCGGCCTTGCCCTCCGCCGTCCGCTTGTAGACCCCGGCGTGCTCCAGCACCTGGGCAAAGACTTTGCCGGTCTCGGCCTTCACGATGTCCAGAGCATTCTCCTCAGTGATGGTGCAATTTTGGGCGAATTCCTCCGCCCAGTCGGCGTGTTTGGCGGTCAGTTCACTTCCCCGCAGGTCGGTTCCGGCGGCCAGACAGTGAGCCACCGCGGTCAGCTCCTCCTTCAGCCGGGCGGGGAGGACGGCCAGGCCCATGACCTCAATGAGGCCAATGTTCTCCTTCTTGATGTGGTGGAGCTCGGCATGGGGATGATAGAGCCCCAGGGGGTGCTCAGGGGTGGTAAGATTGTTCCGCAGCACTAAGTCCAGCTCGTAGTCCTCCCCCCGCCGCCGGGCGATGGGGGTGATGGTGTTGTGGGGCTCCCCGTCTGTCTTAGCCAGG
>JAGBDQ010000338.1 GCA_017937415.1 Oscillospiraceae bacterium | reverse complement strand
TACAGGTACTACACCCGCACCATGACCGTGGTGGACGGCGTGGCCGTCTGGGGCGAGCCCATTCCGGATGAGACCACCAAGGATCCCACCGGCGGTGAAGGCTATGTGGGCCAGAAGGTGGAATTGGAAACCGGCGCAATGGATGGATATACTGCCTATGGCCAGAATCCCTCCGCCACCCAGTTCCTGAAGAACGGGAATAACGAGTGGACCTTCCAGTATGTGAAGGATGTGCCCCTGGAGCAGGTCCATGTGACTGTTGATCACATCGTCACTTATCGGACGATTACTCTGGATGGAACAAGTGAGGTGGTCATTGACGGCGGAAAGATGAATCTGGGCACGAAGTATGTGGGCGAGGCCTATGCAGCACAGGCCATGTCGGTTGGTCAACTGACCTCTGTCACCGTTAATAATGTGGCTGCAAATGTGGATGAGCACAAGATTGTTTCCGGCACTGCAAACAGCGACATGGAGATTGTGTTCAATTATCTCATTGTCGTTGACCAGCGTGTCCCCGCCACCTATACCGTCCAGCACATCTACAAGACCGTTGACTGGAACCGCGAGGAGACCATCGACAACCCGGATGCCCAGCCCTTGGAATACAAGAGCTACGCCGGGAAGACCGAAACTGCCGACATCTCTCTGCCCGAGAACGCCGGTTACAAGCTGGTGGAGTCCACCTTTAACGGAAACGATGTGACCGTGGAGAACGGCGCCTACAGCTTCACCGTGCAGAACGGTAAGAACGCCGTGGTGTTTGTCTACGAGCGCACTGTTGACACCCGGCCCACCACCAGCGTGAAGGTCATCCACGAGTACTACGCCAGCGCGGACGCGGAGACTCCCGCCTTCCGGGATGAGGAGAACTTCACCGAGAATCTGCGTGTGCCCTCTGAATTTAAGGCTGAGGCGAAGCCCACCAAGGACGGTGTGGCCTACACCCGGACCACCGGGGACGGCGAGCTGACCATCACTCTGGTTGAGGATGCGGAGAATAACGTCATCACCATCAAGTACGTCCGCACTGAGACCACCTATCAGGTGATCCATGAGTACTACACCAACGGCAGCCTGGACGGCCGCACTGAGGCTGAGACCGTTGCCGGTAAGGCGGGCGACACCGTCACCGCCGACAGCATCGCCAAGGTGACCAGCTACAACGGCAACACCTACACCTACACCAGCGCCACCGGCGCCCCCCTCACCCTGGTCCAGGGCGAGAACGGCACCATCACCTTGCGGTATGACCGCACGACCACTCCCGACCGTCCCACTCCCATCTACTACTACACCCTGACCATCAACTATGTGGACGAGAGCGGGAACGTGGTGGCCACCCAGTACACCAGCGGCCGCCAGGTCAGCGGCTGGAACTACAGCGTGCCCTCTCCCGACGTGGAGGGCATGACGCCTGACCAGGAGACCGTCTCCGGTATTCTGACCCGGAACACCACGATCACTGTGGTCTACACCGCCGTCGAGAATGTGGACGACAACCAGACTCCCACCACCGAGACCCCTGAGCCCACCGAGACTCCCGAGCCCGTGGAGACCCAGGAACCCGAGGAGACTGAGGAGCTGGAGGAGAACAACACGCCCCTGACCGAGACGCCCGACGTGACCGAGGAGCCCGAGGAGAGCGAGGAGCTGGAGGAGAATGACACCCCGCTGGCCGAGGTGCCCCAGACCGGGGATGCCCTGGGCCTGTGGATCGTGTTGGCGCTCTGCTCCGCTGCCGGCCTGGCCTGGATCGCCCTCACCGAGAAGAAGGGCAAGCGGGTCGCATAAGTCGTTTGTGATTTCTGAATAAAGGCACTACAGCACAGGAGCCCCGGACGTGAAAGCGTCCGGGGCTCTTTGCTGCCTGCGAAAAAATTTCCTGCTTGGGCTTGACAACAGAGACGAGAGAGCGTATGATGAACATATGAACAGTTGCTCATATGTTTGAGAAAGGAGGAAAGCCTATGGCGGGCCCCAGAGAAGAACTGCTGGAGCGCTGCGAGCTGATCCGCGTCCATGAGGACATTGTGGAGAAGGTGAAGAAGAGCCTGCCCGACGAGGAGACCCTGTACGACCTGGCCGACCTGTTCCGCATTTTTGCTGACTCCACCCGGATCAAGATCCTGTATTTGCTTTTCGAGTCGGAGATGTGCGTGTGCGACATTGCCCAGCTTCTGGGCATGACCCAGTCGGCCATCTCTCACCAGCTCCGCTCTCTGAAGCAGTCCAAGTTGGTGAAAAACCGCCGGGAGGGGAAGACCGTGTTCTACTCCCTGGCTGATGATCACGTGCGGACCATCATCAACCAAGGGATGGACCATGTGACGGAAAGAGAAGAGCGGAGCGGCGGGCAATGGCCGCGTAGCTTGACAGACTAAATTATCTGTAGGAGGTAAACAATATGAAAAAGAAATTCAGCATTGAGGTGGACTGCGCCAACTGCGCCCAGAAGATGGAGGACGCCATCAACAAGATCGAGGGAGTCACCGCCACCGTCAGCTTCATGCAGCAGAAGCTCATCGTGGAGGCGCCCGACGACCGGTTCGAGGAGCTGATGGACCAGGTGGTCAAGACCTGCAAGCGGGTGGAGCCCGACTGCGAGATCCAGCGGTAGAAGCGTGGAGCAAGGGGATACGAGGGCGCTTGGACCGAAGCGAGGGCGAGCGGAGACCGCCAAGGCGGTCGCAGACCAGCCCGAGTCGGAGGGAAAGCAACCGAGTGTCCATCCCCTTGCGGAGCGTAACACAGCAACCTGAAGGAGAGGATGCCCCATGACCAAGAAACAAAAGAAGATGCTTACCCGCATCATCGCCGCCGCCGTGGCCCTGGTGGCCGTGGCCCTGCTGGACCATTTCGGGCCTGCCCTGCCCCTGCCGGTGTGGCCCCTCTACCTGATCCCCTACTTTGTCATCGGCTGGGACATTCTCTGGAAGGCCATCCGCAACATCGCCCACGGGCAGGTCTTTGACGAGAACTTCCTCATGGCCATCGCCACGGTGGGGGCCCTGTGTATCGGGGAGTTCCCCGAGGCGGTGTTTGTTATGCTCTTCTACCAGGTGGGGGAGCTCTTCCAGGGAGTCGCGGTGGGCAAGTCCCGGAAGTCCATTGCCGCCCTTATGGACATTCGCCCGGACAGCGCCAACGTGGAGCGGGAAGGGGAGATCGTCGATGTGGACCCGGACGAGGTCCACATCGGGGAGACCATCGTCATCCGCCCCGGCGAGCGGGTACCCATCGACGGGGTGGTGCTGGAGGGAGCTTCTGCCCTCAATACCGCCGCCCTCACCGGGGAGTCCCTGCCCCGGGACGTGGAGCCGGGGGACGACGTGATCTCGGGCTGTATCAACCTCACCGGACTTCTCCGGGTGCGGACCACCAAAGAGTTTGGGGAGTCCACCGTGGCCAAGATTTTGGACCTGGTGGAGAATTCCAGCGCCAAAAAGGGCCGCAAGGAACAGTTTATCACCCGGTTTGCCCGGTGGTACACCCCGGCGGTGGTCATTGGGGCGGTGGCTCTGGCAATTATTCCTTCTCTGGTCACCGGGGAGTGGGCCAAGTGGGTGGAGCAGGCCCTTATTTTCTTAGTTATCTCCTGCCCCTGCGCCCTGGTCATTTCGGTGCCCCTCACCTTCTTTGGGGGCATTGGCGGGGCCTCCAAGGCGGGGGTGCTGGTGAAAGGCTCCAACTATCTGGAGGCCCTGGCCCAGACCGAGACCGTGGTGTTCGACAAGACGGGCACTCTGACCCAGGGGGTCTTCAACGTCACCGCCGTTCACCCCCACGAGTGCGACGAGGCAAGGCTGTTGGAGACCGCTGCCCTGGCCGAGAGTTATTCCAGCCATCCCATCGCCCGGTCCCTCCGGGACGCCTACAACCACGACATTGACGAGAGCCGCATCGGGAATGTGGCCGAGATCGCCGGCCGGGGCATGAAGGCCGATGTGGACGGGGTCACGGTCTACGTGGGCAACGATAAGCTTATGGAGGACTGCGGGGTGTCCTGGCACCCCTGCCACAAGGTGGGTACCACCGTCCATGTGGCCACCGAGGGGAGATACCTGGGGCATATCGTGATCTCTGACCAGGTGAAGCCCGACGCCAAGGAGGCCATTGCCGCCCTGAAGCGCGCCGGGGTGAAGCGGACGGTCATGCTCACCGGGGACGCGCCCGCCGTGGGGGAGGCCGTGGGCCATGAGCTGAGCCTGGACGAGGTCCACGCCGGGCTGCTCCCCGCTGACAAGGTGTGGATGACGCCCCGGCCGTGGGCCACGGCGATGCCGGTGGTGATGTTGGTGTTGAAAAACAGCTCCTCGATGGAGATGACGTCCGGCTTCAGCTGGCCGATCAGGTCCTCCATGTCGGTGCCGATCTGGTACAGACGGCGGC
>JAGBDQ010000337.1 GCA_017937415.1 Oscillospiraceae bacterium | reverse complement strand
TCGCCGCCGGACAGATCCCGAACCTCTTTGAATACGTCCTCCCCCCGGAAGTTGAAAGCGGCCAGACGGTCCCGGGCCTCCTGGGGGGTACAGTTCAGGTCCCAGATCAGGGTGTCCACTAAATTCCGCTCCGGATGGTCAAAGGCAACCAATTGGGGCAGGTAACCGATCCTGACTGTAGGGCCAAACCGGATCTTTCCTCCGGTGGGGGTAAGCTCCTCCAGAAGAAGCTTGACGAAGGTGGATTTTCCCGCGCCGTTATCCCCCAAAAGGGCGATCCGCTCGCCCCCTGTTACCTCCAAATTCACATCAGAAAAGAGCGTTCTCTCACCAAAGGCCATGGAAAGATCCTTCACGGTAAGGACTTCGTCCCCCCGGAACTCCTTCTCTCCAAAGCCCATGGTCATTTTCCGCTCTTTGGTGGGCTTGTCCACAGTCTGCATTTTCTCAATGCGCTTCTCCATGGAGAAGGCCCGCTTATAGAGCTTGTCGTTGCCCATGAAGGCCCACAGCCGCAGCTTGGCAGCAGCCTCCTCCAGCTGTTGGACCTTGGCCTGCTCCTTTTCATACTGCTTGAGCTGCTCCTGGAACCGCCGCTCCTTCTCCTCCACATAGAAGCTGTAATTTCCCGCGTAAAACTCGGCCTTGCCGTTCTTGATCTCCACACACCGGTTCACCACCTTATCCAGGAACCAGCGGTCGTGGGAGATGGCCAGCACAGTGCCCTTATACCGGGAAAGGTAGTCCTCCAGCCACTCGGTGGCGTGGAGGTCCAGGTGGTTGGTGGGCTCGTCCAAAAGCAGGATCTCGGTGTCGTTGAGGAGCAGCCGAGCCAGGTTGACCCTGGTCTTTTCCCCGCCGGAAAGCTCGGCAAAAAGCTGAGAGCGCATGGCAGGGGGAATGTCCAGACCGTTGCAGACCTTGTTCAGCCGGATCTCGGTATCGTAGCCGCCCCCCGCCTCAAAGGCAGCGGTGAGGGTATCATACCGCCGCAGGTCGGCGGGGTCTCCCTTCCCCATCCGTTCAGCCAGGACAGCCATCTCCTCCTCCATGGCCTTCAGGTGGTCAAAAGCCGTATGGAGCACGTCTAAAACAGTGTACCCATCGGGATACACCGGGATCTGGGAAATCAGCCCTACCCCTTTACCGGGGGCGGTCCGGGCCTCCCCGTCGTCGGGGTGAAGCTCTCCGGTGAGTAGCTTAAAGAGGGTGGTCTTGCCGGCCCCGTTGCGGCCCAGCAATCCTACCCGCTCTCCCTGGTCCACCTGAAAGGTGAGCCCGTCTAAAATTTTCTTTCCGACTTCAAATTCGATAGAAAGGTCGGTCACTTGAATGTCTATCATAGGTGTTTCCTCAAAAAATATTAGGTCATAGGACCCCAGGGACGTCATTCGGCAAAGCCGAACGACCGTCCCTGGAGCGTTTCGCTTCGCAAAAGCACTCCTAAGCCTCCGCGGTAATGCTCTTCAAATAATCGGTAATGGTCTCAAACTCCATCCCACGGGAGGCCTTCACCAGAATGGTGGTTCCGGGGCGGAGAAGGTCGTGAATGGTCAGCATGGCCCGCTCCTTGGTGTCAAAGTGGTAGCACTCAGGCACCTGGGAGGTAAGAGCCGCGTCGTAGATGTTCTTGGCCAGCTCACCCACAGCCACCAGGCAGTCCACATGGCTATGGCCCAGGGCCTCCCCCACACCGGCGTGGAGCACTGACGCCAGGGGGCCCAGTTCAAACATATCTCCCAACACGGCGATCTTGTACTCTCCGGTATATCCGTCCAGCACCTCGATGGCCGCCCGCATGGACTGGGGGTTGGCGTTGTAAGCGTCGTCCAGAATGGTGATCCCGTCCCTCCGGGCCAGGATATTCATTCTCATCTTGGTGGGGGCAAATTTCCGCACCCCCTCGGCCACCTCCTCGGCTGTCATGCCGAAATACTCCCCCACCGCGGTGGCCATAAGGGTGGGGTAGATCATATGCTCGCCCAAGGCAGGAATGTCCATACGGCAGGAGCCTGTTGGCGTCACCACGTCACAGGAGATCTGACTGCGCCAGTCGCTCTCCAGCTCTCCCACCCAGAAATCCAGGCCTTCCCCTCTGCCGCAGAATACCGCCTTGCCAGGGGTCTTGCCCTTCAGCGTCAAAAGCAGGGGATCGTCTCCATTGAGGACAGCCAGAGCGCCGGCCTTGGCGTGATTGAAGATCTCGGCCTTGGCCGCCAAAGTGTTCTCCCGGCACCCGAAGGCCTCAATATGGGAATCCCCGATGTTGGTGATGCACACCACATCAGGCTGAGCGATCCCCGAAAGGTAATCCATCTCGCCGGGGTGGTTGATCCCCAGCTCCACCACGGCGATCTGATGATGGCTCTCCAACCGCAATAGCGTGAGGGGTAAACCGATATCGTTATTCTTGTTTCCGTCGGTTTTCAGCACGTCAAACCGTTCGCTGAGGACGGCCGCGATCATATCCTTGGTGGTGGTCTTGCCTACGCTGCCGGTGACCGCCACCACAGGCACATGGAATTTTCTACGGTACCAAACCGCCAGGTCCCGGAGGGCCCGGTGGGTATTCTCCACTTTGATATAGAATTTTCCGGGCAGGTAGCTTTCCCGCTCCCGCTGGGTCAGGCAGCCGGCCGCTCCCGCTTCCAGGGCAGACTCAATGTAAGCGTGGCCGTCAAACCGCTCCCCCACCAGTGGGATAAACAGGGAACCTTCCCCGATAGTCCGACTGTCGGTCTCCACTTTCTCTACAGTGGCCTCCAGGTCGCTGAATTCACCCATCAGGCGGCCGTTCACCGCCTCCAAAAGCTCGCGAAGGGTCAGCTTCTCCATACCTCTCTCTCCTTTCAGCCCCGCAATGCCAGGGAGGAATCCATGATATGCTGACACAGTTCAGCGTAATTGATCCCTGCCGCCGCCGCCTCCTGGGGCATCAGACTGGTGGGAGTCATGCCGGGCAGGGTGTTGATCTCCAGGAACCAAAACTTCCCCGCCTCATCCAGAATGAAATCAGCTCTGGAATAGACCGCCAGGCCCAGGATCTCAAAGACCGCCTCGGCCAGGTGGGAGACCTCCTTCGTCTGCTCCGGGGTGATCTCAGCCGGGCAAACCTCAAGCGCAGCCCCGGGCTGATACTTGTTCTCATAGTCATAAAAGCCCTCTTTGGGAATGATCTCAATGGGGGGCAGGGCTTTGCCGTCCAGGATACCCACCTGGATCTCCCGGCCCTTCACATAGGTCTCCAGCACACACCGGCCGCCGTGGCGCAATCCCTTCATCAGCGCGGTACGCAGTTCTTTCTTATCGCAGACAATGGACACTCCAATGGAGGAGCCCGAATCCACCGGCTTCACCACGCAGGGTACGGCCGTCCTGCTGGTGAGAGAGTCCACATCCTTCTCGCTGTATGCGGCAAAACTCCAGGCAGGGGTGTTCACCCTGCCCGCCACCAGCTTTTTGGTCAGGTCCTTGTCCATAGCCATAGCCGAGGCCAGATACCCCGACCCGGTGTAGGGGATCCCCAGCAGGTCAAAGGCGGCCTGGACCCGTCCGTCCTCCCCGCACTGCCCATGGAGGGCAAGGAACACGATGTCGGCCCCCTGGCAGAGCTCCAGCACGCCGGGGCCGAAATCTCCCTTTCCGGCCCACTGGCGGGAGGCCTTCACCTGTTCCAGATCCGGGGCCTCTCTGGCCACTTTCTGCCACCGTTCCGGGAAAGAAGCCGCGTAAAGCCCCTCCCCCGTCAGCCCGGGGTAATCCTCCAAACCAAAATACATATCCACCAGGGCCGCCTTGTGCCCCAGGCCGCGCAAAGCCCCGGCGATCTTGCTCCCCGAGGACAGCGACACATTCCGCTCCGGGGACAAGCCCCCGGCCAACACCACGATTTTCAATGGGTATCCCTCCCATAAGTTTGATTACTGTCATATTATGCCTGATTTTATAGTTTACCACAAACGTCCGGGAAAGACAAGCCTTTCCCCCTTTCCTCACCTTCTGAAAAAGGCGGCCCGGTAGGCTTTCGGCGTATAGCCTGTCTGCTCCCTGAAAACTTTTGTAAAATGACTTTGGGAGGAAAAGGCCAGCTCGTCGGCGATCTCGGCGTAAGAGTAGCCGGAAAACTGGAGCATGTTGCAGGCCGCCTTGATCCGCCTGCCCATGATATATTCCGACAGGCTCACCCCCATCTCTTTTTTGAATAAGGTGGAAAGGTAGCTGGGACTGAGCCCCACCTCCCGGGCCAGGTCCTCCACCCGGAGGGGCTGGTTCAGATGCTCATAAATGTAATCCAGGCAGAGGACCACCGGCTTGGAAAAGGCCCGGCTCTTGTCCAGATTTGCCATGTAGTTGGTGTAAAAGGCCATCATGTCCACCTGCAGGGCCTTGACCTCCTCGATGCTTTGGCACTTGTCCATACGCTGAATATAGAGGTCGCTGGCATTGTAAGCCTTCTCCCCGGGCATTCCCCCTGTGATGGCATACCGGCAAGCCAGGGTGGCCCCGCAGACAAAAAGGTACTTTGCGTTGCGCAGAGGATCATCCGACAGATGACCCAGCCCCTCAGGCTCCATCATCTCCCGGGCCACCTCCACCGCTTTTGGATCCCCTGCCCGCATGAGCTCGTACTGCATCATATCCCTGTCATAGGGATAGTGGGAGAAATCCTTCTCCCGGTTCAGATACCCCTGGTACCCCACGTCGTGCATTGTAATTTGAGTTCTCTCTCCTGCCATAATCAGCCCTCCCGCCGCAGATAATATAATTATTATATCACAGTTCAAATGATTATGATATACTTTTCCAAAATTTTGGGGTATAACTTCCTCAAGATTTGCAAAGGAGGTGATTCAAATGATGAAGTGGCTTATCAAGCTTTTCCGCAACGTCACACCCCAGACCCAGGATCAGCGCTTTGTCGCTTTCGCTATGGAGCATTGATCCAACACAAAAACAAATAACAGATAACTTCTCAGAAAAGGAGGTGTTTTCACATGAAGTTTCTTCTGAAGCTGTTTGCGCGTATCGCTCCCCGCACCCTGGACCAGATCCTGGTGGCTTTCGCTATGGAGCACTGAGAAGCGCTTTTTTCGGGTGGACGGTCTTTGGCCGTCCACCCCTTTTCTGTCTCTGAATCGTCATTTTGCACAAAAGCGAACGGAAAAACTTGTGAAAAATGCCAAGTAGACAAGTGAAGGAAAAGCTGATATGATAACTACATCATAAGGACTGTCACTCCTCGGGAGGCATTACCTTGGTACATGTTTTCTGTACCGGTATGCCCTGAGGAATTTTTTTGTCCCAAAGAGAGAGGGGGCGTGGAGTTTGCAGGCCATCAAGAAGCTGAACAACAACTTTGCCCTGTGTCTCGACAGCAGCGGCGTGGAGATGATCGCCTACGGCAAGGGGGTGGGCTTCGGCCAGTTCCCCCGGGAGGTGGAGCTGGAGAAGCTGGACGGCACCTACTACAATGTGGACCCCCAACTGGTGGGCATGATCGCCGAGATGGACGACCAGATCTTCCGCATCTCCCGCGAGATCATCCGGTTCGCCCAGCAGGTCACCGGCAAGCCCATTCCCAACAACTTCGCCTTCTCTCTCACCGACCACATCCAGTTCGCCATTGAACGGCAGAGGAAAAACATCCACATGAAAATGCCCTTCGCCTACGAGATCGAGCATCTCTACGAGAAGGAATTCCAGATCGGCGACTTCGCCCTCAAGCGGCTCAAGGAGGAGCTGAAGGTCTTCCTCCCCAAGGAGGAGGCCACCGGCATCGCCCTCCACTTCATCAACAACTACCAGCAATATTCCGCCGAGACCGCCACCACCGAATTTGAGGACCTGCTGGAGCAGGTCCTGGTGATGATCGAGGATCATCAGGGGCTCACCCTGGACCGCTCCTCCTACGACTGCTACCGCTTCTCCATGCACCTGAGGTACTTCATGAAGCGGTCGGGAGAGGGAGCCCTCTACACCGGAAGCGGCGAGGATGAGCTTTACCAGCACATGAAGGCCGACTACCCCGATATCTACAAGACCATGACCGCCATACAGGGCTATCTGCAAAAGGCCCTCAAGATCCAGTGCTCCCCCGAGGAGCAGCTTTATCTCATGATCCACATCAACCGGCTCTGTGCCAAAGAGGACTGTCACCGCCAGTAAGGCGGGCATCACCTCCCTCGCAAGACGGGCGCGCAAAGCTTTTGCGGGCTCTCTTGTCGGGAGGTTTTTTGTTGGTATTTTCACCGGGGAACGCGCGCTCCGGAGGAGATAAAAAAGATTTTTGAGAGGAGAAAAACAACATGGTAAAGAACTACGACGCTCTGGCGGAAACCATCATCGAAAAGGTGGGCGGCAAGAGCAATATCTTTCAGGTCGCCCACTGCATGACCCGGCTGCGGATCAATCTGAAGGACCGGGGCCTTGCCAACATGGAGGAGATCAAGGCCATCAAGGGCGTCCTCGGCGCCCAGTGGGCCGCCGACCAGCTTCAGATCATCATCGGGCCCTCGGTGGAGCAACTCTATAATGAGATGCTCCACATGCTCCCCAACGTAGAGGCCGCCACCCCCATTCAGGAGAATCTGGACAAGGCTGAGAAGAAGGCCAACCCTTTCAGCACCGCTTTCACCTTCATCTCGGGCTGTATCACCCCCACCCTGCCCGTCCTGGTGGGCTCCGGTCTGATCAGCGCCATCCTGGCTCTGCTGACCAACTTCCACGTTCTGTCCAACGAGTCCTCCACCTATGTCCTGCTCAATGCTCTGGCCAACGCTGCCTATAGCTACCTGCCCGTGATGGTGGCCTTTGCCGGCGCCCGGCGGCTCAAGACTAACGAGTATGTGGCCTCCTTCATCATGCTGGCCCTCTGCTCCGGCGCCATCTCCGGGGTGGCCGACCTGACCTTCCTCGGCATTCCCCTCACCACCGTGAAGTACACCTCCAACATCGTCCCCGCCCTGCTGATGGTGCCTGTCATGTCTCTGCTGGACCGGGTGGTGCTGAAGGTTACCCCCGAGGCTCTCAAGTCCACCCTCCGGCCCTTCCTGCTGGCCATAATCATGTTCCCCCTGACCCTCCTGGTCCTCGGCCCCATCGGCACCTTGGTGGGCACCGCTCTGGCCAACTTCTGCGTGTGGATCACCAGCTTCGGCGGCCTGAGCATGGCGGTCCTTTCTGCTCTCCATCCCCTGCTGGTCATGGTGGGCATGCACACGGTCATCACCCCCCTCATCGTCAACGAGATCTCCACGGTGGGTTCCTCCCTGCTGTTCTCTAAGGCCCTGGCCGCCAACCTGGCCATCGGCGGCGCCGCTCTGGCCGTGGGCATCAAGGCCAAGAAGGCTGAGAATCGTCAGACCGGCATTTCCACCGGCGTTACCGCTCTGCTCTCTGTCACCGAGCCCGCTCTGTACGGCTGTCTGATCCGTCTGAAGAAGCCCCTGATCTCCGCCATGATTGCCTCGGCTCTCACGGGTATTTTCATCGGCATCTTCGACATCCGTGCCTACGCCACCGCCTCCTGCTCCTTCCTGACTCTGCCCATCTTCATGGGCGGCCCCATGAGCAACTTCTATCTGGCCTGCGTCGCCGCTGTGCTGGCTGTGATCCTGGGCTTTGCCGTTACTTGGATCATCGGCTTCGACGAGGACTGACCGACCACCGGAAAAGGAGAAGTTATGGAAGGCAATCACACGACCCGATTTCCCGCGAATTTCCTCTGGGGCGGCGCACTGGCCGCCAATCAGGTGGAGGGCGGCTGGAGAGAGGGAGGCAAGGGCCTCTCTGTCCAAGACGTGCAGGCCTACAAGCCCCATGTGGACCCGAAAAACCTGGCCGCCAATGTGAAGGTCTCTCTGCCCCAGCTTCAGCAGGCCGCAGAGGAAACCGACGATACCTACTACCCCAAGCGCCGGGGCATTGATTTCTACCATCATTACCCCGAGGACATCGCCCTTTTCGCCGAGATGGGCTTTCAGGTCCTGCGGGTCTCTATCTCCTGGCCCCGGCTCTACCCCACAGGGAAGGAGGCGGCCCCCAATCCCGAGGGGGTGGCCTTCTACCACCGGCTCTTCCAGGAGATGGAGAAGCACCACATCAGGCCCCTCATTACCCTGGCCCACTACGAGATGCCCCTTACCCTGGCTCTGGAGTGGAACGGCTGGACTGACCGGCGGGTCATCGAGCTGTTTGTCCGCTTCTGCGAGACCTGCTTCAAGGAGTATGGCCGGTACACCGACCTGTGGCTCAGCTTCAACGAGATCGACAGTTGTATCCGCCACCCCTTCACCACCGCCGGGATCATTCCCGAACTGTGCGGGGAGGAGGGGGAGCTGGGAGCTTGCTATCAGGCGCTCCACCACCAATTCGTGGCCGCCGCCATGATTACCAAGTTGCTCCACGAGACCATGCCGGGAGCCAAGATGGGTTGTATGCTCACCAAGCTGACCACCTACCCCCGGACCTGCGCCCCCGATGACATGATCGCCACTCAGGTCCGGGAGCTGGAAAACCTCTCGTACGCCGACATCATGGTGTTCGGCGAGTACCCCCGCCTGATTCTCCGACAGATCCGGCGGAAGGGGATCACCATCAAGATGGAGCCTGGGGACGCGGAGATCCTCCGGGAGGGGACGGTAGACTATGTCTCCTTCAGCTACTACATGAGCATGACCGAGTCGGTGGATCCCAACGCCGAGCGGACCCCCGGCAACACGGTGTTGGGGGTGAAGAACCCCTACCTGGAGTCCAGTGATTGGGGCTGGCAGGTAGACCCGGTGGGGCTTCGCTACTCCCTTGTAGAGCTCTACGACCGCTACAAGAAGCCTCTCTTTATCGTGGAAAACGGTTTGGGAGCCAAGGATATGCTGGAGGCCGACGGTTCGGTCCATGACCCCTACCGCATCCAATATTTCCGCCGCCACTTCGAGGAGATGGCCAAGGCCATCGACGACGGTGTGGAGCTTATGGGCTACACCAGTTGGGGGCCCATCGACATCATCAGCGCCTCCTCCAATCAGATGAGCAAGCGTTACGGCTTCATCTATGTGGATCAGGACGACCTGGGCAACGGAACTTTGCAGCGGTATAAGAAGGATTCCTTCTACTGGTACAAAAAGGTCATTGCCTCCAACGGCGAGGATCTAAGCTAAATGCCATCAGGGCAAAAATCTTGCAGGAGGCCTTTTCCGTTAAGGAAATAGGCCTCCTCAGATTATAACGCCGCTTTTTTCGTTCTTTCCCTTGAAATTTATCTCCGGGCGTTGTATAATTTCCCCGTTGTTATGGGCCGTCCGGAAAAGGCAAAGCCGCAGGCTTGCGAATCCCGGGACCCGGAGGTAACGACATGGTAAAAGCGATCGTAGGCGCCAACTGGGGCGACGAAGGCAAGGGCAAGATCACCGACCTGCTGGCTGAAAAGTCCGATGTGGTCATCCGCTTTCAGGGCGGAGCCAACGCGGGCCACACCATCATCTGCGATTATGGCCGTTTTGCCCTCCACCAGCTTCCTTCCGGCGTTTTCTATCCCCACACCACCAACATCATCGGCCCCGGCGTGGCTTTGGATGTGGACAAATTCATCGCCGAGCTCCGCCAGGTGGAGGAGGGCGGCGTGCCCGCTCCCCATATGCTGGTGGACCAGCGCACCCAGGTGCTCATGCCCTATCATGTGCTCCAGGACACCTATGAGGAGGAGCGGCTGGCCGGACACGCTTTCGGCTCCACCAAGTCAGGCATTGCCCCCTTCTATTCAGACAAATACGCCAAAAACGGCATCCAGATCGCCGACCTCTTTGACGAGAAGCGGCTCATGGACCGCCTGGAGCAGAACTGTGAGCTGAAAAACGTCCTCTGGGTCCACCTCTACCACAAGGAACCGCTGGAGCCCAAGCAGCTTTTCGACTGGCTCATGGAGCGTCGTGAGGCCATCAAGCCCTATCTGGGCGACTCGGTGGCCTTTGTCCATCAGGCCCTTAAGGAGGGCAAAACCGTTCTTCTGGAAGGCCAGCTGGGCTCCATGAAGGACCCCAGTCTGGGCATCTGCCCCTTCACCACCTCCTCCCACACCCTGG
>JAGBDQ010000336.1 GCA_017937415.1 Oscillospiraceae bacterium | reverse complement strand
CAGTCGGGGCACTTGCCGTCCACCAGCTGGCTCTCGGTCCAGAAGGACTCGCAGGGCTTGCAGTACTTGCCCTTATAAGTGCCCTTGTAGATGTCGCCCTTCTCGTACATCTTCTTAAAGATCTTCTGCACGGAGGAGACGTGGTAATCGTCGGTGGTGCGGATAAACCGGTCGTTGGAGATATTCATCAGCTTCCACAGGTCCCGGATGCCCCGGGGGCCGTCCACGATATTGTCCACGAACTGCTGGGGGGTGACCCCAGCCTCCTTGGCCTTGTCCTCGATCTTCTGGCCGTGCTCGTCAGTGCCGGTGAGGAACATGACCTCGCAGCCCTTGAGCCGCTTATACCGGGCCATGGCGTCGGTAGCCACGGTGCAGTAAGTGTGGCCAATGTGGAGCTTGTCCGAGGGGTAGTAGATAGGTGTTGTAATATAAAATTTCTCAGGCATTTTCTTCAGCCTCCTTTTCTTCGTCGGGCCCTTCCTCGCTTTTCAGGGCCTCGGGCTCGATCTCGTTGGGCCCCGAGAGGATCAGGGCGGCGTGGCCCGTCATAAACAGGACCACAAAGCCGAACCGGACGGTATCGGACAGCTCATGTCCGTCCGCCAAAGTCACCATGGAAAAATAGACCGCCAGCAAACAGAGCACTAAGGTCCGCCTGGGCTTGCCCACCTGAAAGGAATACCCCGCCAGATAGTAGAAGGCCATAACGGCGGCCACGATGGCAAAGACCTCATACAGGTAGTCCATGATCACCGGGTCGGCCGCCCGGATCTGGTAATCCGAGATCAGCCAGAAGCAGAAAAGCAAACACAGCTCCAAAAGGGCTAGGCTCTCCCGCCGTTTCTCCCCCTCCTGGGAGAGCTGACGGACCCACAGCAGGGTACAGGGGACCCCGCCCGCGCACAGGGCCAGCCGCAGGGGCGGCAGGAACTTGCTGGTGAACTGGGAGATCCGGGAATTGTTGGTGTAAAGGACCCCCTGATATCCAGCCGACAGGGTCACCGCCTCGGCCGCGGCGCTGATGAGGAGCAGAAAGGCCCCCATCACGCAGGCGGTGAGGAACAGAGTGTTTCCCTTGGCCTGGAAAGCGTTTTCACACATTCTGGGGCCCTTCCGGTCCCAGCACAGGGCGATAAGCCCCACCAGCATCACCGCCGACCAGACCAGCAGGGCCGTGGCCGCCGGGCTCCCGGGAATGGCCAGGCCGGTGTCCGGCTCAAACCCGGTGGAGAGTTGCCATTTCCGCAGCCCAAACCCCACCGCGCCGCCCAGAAGGGCGAAGGCCGGGATTAGCCAAGTCTTTTTCATATCAATAAATCCCTCCCATGAGGCGGATTTTTCTTCCTATCGGGGATTTTCCCCAGTAATCATATAGTATATCACAAGAATTCCTGTTTGAAAAGAGGCGGTTTTCCTTCGGCGCCAATATTTTTCGCAGATTTTGCCCGATTCCTGAAAAAAGTAGTTGACAAACCCCCACAGCTTGGGTATAATAATTTTTGCCCTTTTCGTGGACGATTAGCTCAGCTGGTATGAGCATCCGCTTGACGTGCGGGAGGTCACAGGTTCAAGTCCTGTATCGTCCACCATGCCGCAAGCGGCAAAGTCCCCATATGGGGTCCCTGCAAAAACTGCGAAGCAGGTTTTTGTGGGGGAAGGAAGAACGGTTCAGCGGATGTGAAGTTTTGGCCGCAGGCCGAAACGAAACGGAGCGTAACCGTTCTGACGCGCGGGCGTAGCTCATCTGGTAGAGCGCCACCTTGCCAAGGTGGAGGTAGCGAGTTCGAGCCTCGTCGCCCGCTCCAAAAAACAGGTCATCCCAACTGGGATGATCTGTTTTTTATAGCTGGGCAGGTAGGTCCGAACTCGCTGCCTACGGGGCCCCCGAAAGATGCGAAGCATCTTTCGGGGAAAGGAGGCAGAGCGGAACGACTGAGCTTTCGGGCTTGCCCGGAAGCGAAGGATGTGGAGCTTCTGCCGACGCCGTAACGAGTTCGAGCCGCCCCGTATCTTTCCCCCTCCTTTCGGGCAAGCTACCCACGAGGTGAGCGATATGGCAAAGCAAGGCATGGCCCGCCCGGACCGGACCAAGGTAGGGGAGCGCAATACCGTCCCTCCCGTCCCCGAGATCCAGGGCAAGGCCAAGCACGGGAACAAAAAGGCAAACCCCGTCATTGCCGGGACCGAACCCCCGGCACAAAAGGTTTTCCACAAGGAGCACTGAACGAAGGGCGCGTTGCAGAATAAAAAACCTGTAACGCGCTCTTTTCCTATGCAAGGCACCACAAATTCAGCCGTTTTTTAACAAAAAGAAGGCCCTAAGTGGAAAAAGCAGCGCAAGAACACCACCCCAGAAAGAGATCTGGCGTTAAATGTGGAAATATTCCGTTGTTTTGGCGTTAAGCTATCATTACCTCAGAAAGATGGGTCTGCAGCCGCCCTTTTTCCCGTTTCATAT
>JAGBDQ010000335.1 GCA_017937415.1 Oscillospiraceae bacterium | reverse complement strand
TTCTTTCCTCTGTATGGTTCCATTATAAGGGTAGAAGGAGGAAAATTCCACCACAATCCCATTACAAATAGTTCCAATTTGGTGACATCCGTCTTTTGCCCAAGGGCAGGGCTGCGCTTTAGGGGGACCACTTTGCGGCCAAAGTGCCCCCCCTAATACCCCCCGAAAGCCCCAGGAGGGGGGATTTCGATTTCCCCCCTCCTGGACCACCCCCTTGAAACGACCAAAGGGCAGGGCTTCGGCCCTCCCCTTTGGAAACCCACCCGGGGCGTTCTACCGATAGGCTGGTGGCCTTCGACCTGCACTTTGTAGCAGGTCGAAGGCTCGGGCGGCGGGGCAAGCCCCCGCCCTACGAGGACCACCCAGGCGGTGAAATGTTCAGCGAACATTTCCTAAGGTCACGATGTTGTCAGCAGCAGCGGCGCGCAAAAGGTGTTCTGTGTCGCTGTGAGGGAGCCGCCGGAGTTAGCAGATATTGCTACACTTCTCCGTCGGTCCGCCTTTTTTCTTTTTTCGGAGTCCAGAACCGCTACTTTTCTTTTTTCTCAAAAAAGAAAAAAGCGGTTTTGGCCCTGGGCGGGCAGCCCAAAAAAGGGTTCGCCCTTCGGGCGAAAATGTAGAACTGCCCTTGGGCAGAAAAGAGCGACATGGAAACAGCAACGTCGCAAAAATATTCGTGACAAGCCCGGGGAAAGGATATATAATAGGGGCAGATCCCCCACAAAAATTTTTGCGAATTTTTTTGCGAAAGGGTGTTGCATTTTTTCCAATTTTCCGTCTTATGGTTTGAAGGGGCCGGAAAGGCCCCGGGGAAACATCCATACAGAAAGGAGCTGAGGAAATGGAATGGATCCCCAGCGTGATATGGCTGGTTCTGCTGGTGCTCTTCGCCATAGCGGAAGCGGCCACGGTGGCTCTGGTGTCCATCTGGTTCGCAGCGGGCGCTCTGGCGGCCCTGCTGTGCAGCATCATTACCGGCGACATCTGGATCCAGATCTTCGTGTTCGTAGTGGTGTCCGCCATCACCCTGGCGGTGGTCAGGCCCCTAGCCAGGAAGCACATTTTTCCCCACCGGGTGCCCACCAACGCCGACCGGGTCATTGGCCGGGAGGGCGTCATCACCCAGGATGTGGACAACGTAGCCTCCACCGGGGCGGTCATCATCGGCGGCATGGCCTGGACCGCCCGCTCGGAGACCGGCGCGGCCATCCCGGAAGGGACGGTGGTCACCGTCAAACGTATTGAGGGAGTCAAGCTCTACGTGGCTCCCGCCCAACGCTGAGGGGGAAACCCCGCCAAGAGAGAAAGGAGTAATCAACCATGCTTGCAAAAATCATCCTCGCTGTCGTCGCTGTCCTGATCCTGGCCCTTCTGGCCGCCAACATCCGCATTGTGCAGCAGGCCCGGGCCGCCGTTATCGAGCGGCTGGGTTCCTTCTACACCGTGTGGGAAAACGGCGTCCATGTGAAGATCCCCTTCATTGACCGGGTGGTGAAGAACGTGTCCCTGAAGGAGCAGGTGGTGGACTTCGACCCCCAGCCCGTCATCACCAAGGATAACGTGACCATGCAGATCGACACCGTGGTCTACTTCCTCATCACCGACCCCAAGCTCTACACCTACGGCGTGGAGCATCCCATGAGCGCCATTGAGAACCTGACCGCCACCACCCTGCGTAACATCATCGGCGACATGGATCTGGACCAGACCCTCACCAGCCGGGACATCATCAACACCCAGATGCGCTCCCTGCTGGACGAGGCCACCGACCCCTGGGGCATCAAGGTCAACCGGGTGGAGCTGAAGAACATCATGCCCCCCCGTGACATCCAGGAGTCCATGGAGAAGCAGATGCGGGCCGAGCGTGAGCGCCGGGAGGCCATCCTCCAGGCCGAAGGCCAGAAGCAGTCCCAGATCCTGGTGGCTGAAGGCGAGAAGCAGTCGGTCATTCTGAAGGCCCAGGCCGAGAAGGAGGCCGCCATTGCCCGGGCCGAGGGCGAAGCCGCCGCCATCCTGAAGGTCCAGGAGGCCACCGCCCAGGCCCTCAAGCTGCTGAACGAGGCCGCCCCCTCCGACCAGGTGGTGAAGCTGAAGGCTCTGGAGGCCTTCCAGGCCGCCGCCGACGGCAAGGCCACCAAGCTCATCATCCCCTCCGAGATCCAGGGTCTGGCCGGCCTGGCCGCCAGCGCCAAGGAGATCTTCACCGAGGATAAGAAGGACAAGAAATGAGCCTGGAATCCACCCGCCCCCTCCTTCTGAGGCTGAACTTTCCCTTTTGCGCCCATAGATGCGCCTACTGCCCCCAACAGTCCCAGCCCCATACCGAGGTGGCCCTCCGGGCCTACGGCCAGGCCATGCTTGTGGAGATGGCCGCCGCGGCCGAGGAGGGAGAGGGCCGGACAGTCACCGCCGTCAGTCTGGAGGGAGGCTGCCCCGGGCTTATGAGCGCCGACTCGCTCCAGGACATCCTCCGGGGGCTGCGGAAGCATTTCCCTCTGGCCGATGACGTGCAGATCAGCGTCCAGACCATGCCGGGGGAATACTCCCAAGCCTTCATGCGCAAACTGCGGGACAATGGGGTGAGCTTCTGGACCGTGGGGCTTCAGACCGCCGTTTTAGAGGAGCATCTGCTCCTGGACCGGCCCTACAAGTTTGACGCCCTCACCATGGTGGACGCAGCCCTCAAAAACTTCGACCCCCGGCTGCTGAACTTTGAGCTGCTTTACGGCATCCCCGGCCAGACCTCCCTCTCTCTGGGCAGAAGCCTGGAGAAGGTTCTGGCCTATGAGCCCGACCACATCACCCTGGCCCCCTTGCGGCTCCTCCACGGCACGCGGCTCTACGACCGCTGCCGGGCCGGAGCGGTAAAGCCCATGGAGCCCCAAATGGCCGCCAACCTCTATGAGGAGGCCGCCGAGCGGCTGGAATCCCTGGGCTACCGGCGGTACACCGCCAGCGGCTTCGCCCGTCCCGGCGGACAGGACAGGTTCCGCTTGGGCCTGCTCCAAGGGGAGGACCTGTTGGGGCTGGGCTATGAGGCAAAAAGCTGCCTGGACGGCCTTTGCTACTCCACCGGGCACAATTTCAACGAGTACCTCGCCCACTCGGGAGAGCTGGAGATCGTGGCCGATCAAGTCGCCCAGCTCAGCGGGGAGGATCAGGCCCTCCGGCTGGCTTTGGGCAGGTTGGAGCGGCTGGAGGCGGTGGAAGGCTCCGCCCTGGGAGAACGCCTCTCCCCTCTGCTGAAGTCCGGTGAACTGGAGGACACCGGGGAAGGCTATCGCCTCACCCCTCTGGGCATTGCCTCCGGGGCTTTGTACCGGATCGGGTAAACCCTCATATCAAACAGAACGCTCCATCCCGCTTGGGATGGAGCGTTCCTTATAAGGTTCAGTTTTGAAAGCGCAGGGAACGTCATTTTTCCTGCGGAAAAACGACCGTTCCCGCGGGCCAGCTTTAAGCTGGCCCGCCGGGGCCGCCGCCCTCTCCGCCTTCGCCCTCACCGCCTCCGGGAGGGGGACCGCCGGGGCCGCCCATGGCGTTGGCCTCGTCGGGGTTGACGGTGGCAGTATCCTTGGTGTCAATGTTGGGAAGCTCGCCATCCAGCCACTTCTTCACCGACTTGCCGCACTCCCAGCCCAGAGTGATGGCAACGCCCAGGCTCACGCCGGGGGTGGGGGTAAAGTACTCGGTGCCGAACCGGCCCGAGGTGCAGTTACCGGAGGCAAAGAGGCCCTGGATGGGCTTATAGTTCTCGTCCAGCACCTGCTGCTCGTCGTTGATGACCAGGCCGCCGCAGGTACACATCATCCAGCCGATGTCGGTCTTCTTCACATCGCAGTAGAAGGGGCCCTCCTCCACGGGGAACATGAGCCCGCTCTCCCGGCCGAAGTCCTCATCCCGGCCGCCGTGGCACAGCTCGTTATACCGGGCGATGGAGGCCTTCATGTTGGCCTTGATCTCGTCGCTGGAGCAGACCATATCCAGCAGCTCGTCCAGGGTGTTGGCACCGTAACGGGTAAAGGTGGCGCTCAGGTCGTGGCCCACCACGCCCTTGGCGCCGGCCTCCAGCACAGAGGCAAGCTGGGTACGCAGGCTCTCGATGTTCTCGGGGGTACCGTGGGTGGAGCCGTGGGAGGGCACGCAGTAGGCCATGTAGTCGGGAAGCTTGGAGTCATAGAAGGCATAGTGGGCGTCCCGGTTCATCTGGAGGGCGGGACGGCCCCGGAACTCGATGGGACCCCAGTACTCGTTGCAGTACCGCTTGCCGTAGGCGTCCAGCCACACGCCCTGGGGCAGGCCGGGATGGTAGTGCTTGCCGTTCATGGTGGCGATGCCCAGGGAATCCAGCTTGCCGCCCACCCAGTAGGCCATCTGGATGCCCCGGCCGTCGGAATCCATCAGCACGCTGAAGGACTCGTCGGGCGTGAGGGTTCCCCCCAGGTCGGTGAGCAGGTCCTGCTGCATCTCCCGGTTGCCTCCGAAGCCGCCGGTGGCCAGGACAACGGCCTTGCAGTTGAACTTGATGTAGTCCCCGTCGGCGTTGGTGGCCACCAGACCGGTGACGGCATTGCCATTGGTAAGGAGCTGCTGGGCCTCGGTGGAGAAGAAGAACTGGGCCCCGTCGGCGATGGCCTTCTCCCGGTTCTTGCCGTGGATGTAGGTCTGCCCCACCTCGCGGCTGTAGAAGCTGCAGGTGGCGGGCCAGAACTTGTAGATACCGATGTGGTCCATCTGGTGCTCGCTGGCAGGCCAGAAGGCGG
>JAGBDQ010000334.1 GCA_017937415.1 Oscillospiraceae bacterium | reverse complement strand
TGGAGGAGATCGCGGCGGCCCGCCCCGGGGAGAAAAAGAACGCAGAAGTCACCGTTGGAAATATTATGTCAACCAGAATCTTTGAGGAGCTTCCCGCCGGAGGGCTGGAGGGCCGGACCCGGGCCATGCTGAAGGTGGAGGACGGCTGTGTCAACTTCTGCTCCTACTGCATCATCCCCTACGCCCGGGGCCCGGTGCGCTCCCTCCCCCTGGAGGAGGCGGTGACCGAGACCCGCCGCCTGGCGGAAGAGGGCTACCGGGAGATCGTCCTCACCGGCATTGAGATCTCCTCCTGGGGGCAAGATTTACGGAATGGCCAGGGGCCTACTGATCTCATCGAGGCCATCTGCGCCGCCGCCCCGGGCTGCCGCATCCGCCTGGGCTCTTTGGAGCCCAGGACCGTGACCGAGGATTTCTGTAAGCGGCTCTCCGCCCTTCCAAACCTGTGCCCCCACTTCCACCTCTCCCTCCAGTCGGGGTGCGACGCCACATTGAAGCGGATGAACCGGAAGTACGGCACGGCCCGGTACTACGAGAGCGTAACCCTTCTGCGGCAGTGGTTTGACTCGCCCGGTATCACCACCGACCTGATCGTGGGCTTTCCCGGGGAGAGTGAGGAGGAGTTCGGAGAGACCCTGCAATTCATAGAGAAATGCGGCTTTTCG
This sequence comes from Oscillospiraceae bacterium, assembly GCA_017937415.1. Taxonomy (GTDB): domain Bacteria; phylum Bacillota; class Clostridia; order Oscillospirales; family Oscillospiraceae; genus Vermiculatibacterium. Next base: position 1,067 of record JAGBDQ010000334.1, on the reverse strand, counting down.
GCCATGCACATCTTCCCCTACTCCCGCCGCCCGGGCACCCCGGCGGACAAAATGTCCGGCCAGGTGCCCAAGGCGGTGAAGGAGGGGCGCGCCCACCGGGCTGCGGCTCTGGCCGGGCGCATGGAGGAAAACTATCTCCAAAGTCTTGCGGGACATACCCTCTCCGTGCTTTTTGAGGAACCAGTCCCCCACCGTCCCGGCTTCTGGCGGGGCCATGCCCCCAACTATGCGGAGGTGTGGTGCGAAAGCGGGGAGAATCTTCACAATCAGGTGCGGCAGGTGACAGTTATCGCCGCGGGGGAGGGTCGGCTGGCCGGGACGCTGGGATAGGCCGTCCGGGACAGAAAAGGGCAGAAAAAATCTCTCTTTGGGGGCTCCCAAAGAGAGATTTTTTGTTCGCTTGCTTGATGGGATCAGAGGGGCAGAGGCTGTTCCACCACCTGGACCTTCATCAGGTTGGTGGTGCGGGCCACGCTCAGAGGCACGCCGGCGGTGATGACCACCCGGTCGCCCACGTTGATATAGCCCTCCTTGCGGGCGGTATCCACGCACAGGGAGAAGAGCCGGTCGGTGGAGTCCACCGAGCCGTAAAGCAGGGGCACTACGCCCCAGGAGATGGCCAGCTGGCGGCGGACCTTCTCCGAGGTGGTGAGCCCTAAAATGGGGCAGGCGGGGCGGAACCGGGAGATCATCCGGGCGGTGTGGCCCGAGGTGGTGGCGGCCAGAATGGCCGAGGTGCTCAGGTCCATGGCGGTGATGCAGCAGGTGTGGCAGATGGCCTGGTCGATGAGCTGGGAGCCCACCTCACGGTCTAGCTCATACTCCCGCTGGAACCGGTCCCAGTAGTTGATGGAGTTCTCGGCGGCGGTGACCGTCTTGACCATGATCTCCAGAGCCTCAATGGGGTACTTGCCCGAGGCGGTCTCCCCCGAGAGCATAACGCAGCTGGTGCCGTCGTAGACGGCGTTGGCCACGTCGCTCACCTCGGCCCGGGTGGGCCGGGGATTGCGGATCATGGAGTCCAGCATCTGGGTGGCGGTGATCACGTTCTTGCCGGCGGCGGCCGA
>JAGBDQ010000333.1 GCA_017937415.1 Oscillospiraceae bacterium | reverse complement strand
TATGATTGCTTTTATATTCCATGAAAACATTATACTACTCAACGGAAACTAATGCAACCCTGTAGTGCCAAATACGGGGGAATAAGGTGTGGCTTATATCCCCATGCCTAAAGGCAGCGGCTTTACGCCACATTTGGTAAAGCGGGCGCCGCCCATCAAAAAGCTGCTGTAACCGTCTCCCTCATACCAGGTGGCCGAGCCATAGTCAGCCTGAGCCACGGCCCGCATGGGCACGTATCCCGCAGCCACCCGGGGCAGCTCGGTAAGCTCCACGGTGACTGTCTCGCTGCCCCAGCCGGGGACAGAGCGGGAATAGGTATAGGACTCCAGCTTTTTCCCGTTGATAGTGATGGCCGTGTCGTAGCGCTCCGTGTCGGGGTTGGCTGAAATGAGCAGGGGCAGGTCTCCATCGGCGGGATCGGTCTCCCCCTCGGCGGCAAAGGCAGCGGCGGAAGCGGTCATGGCGAAGGCCAGAACCAGGGCGGAAATACGCTTGCAGTTCATGGTTCTGTTCTCCTTTTTGATATGATATTTTACGCTTTCGCGTCACAGTATATCTTTAGACAGCATTCGTTTCAAAAAGTTCCCTGCCGCGGAAAACTTTTCCGCCCCCCGGCGCGCAAAAAGCGGCCCCACCCTCGATCGGGTGGGGCCGCTCTTGATTCCGAACAAATATCTTACCCCTGAGCCTCATTCATAGCCTGGACGGCGGCGCGGAACTGCTCCACGGCCTCGTCGGCGGTCTCGCCAATGACGAAGAGGAACCACTCCCCCTCGGTGACAAACTTGGCGTTCTCCACCTTGGGCAGGTTATGGGAGAGGTACCAGGAGAAGGTCTCCTCCTGCTGCTTGCGGTAGGACTCAAAGGCGGCCGCCAGGGCCTCCTCCTGACCTTCCGCCACCTTGCCCACGCCCAGGGTGTCGGGGGTGGTCATCATGCCGGTAAACACCACGGCCTCGGTGACAAACTCAGCCTTGAAGCCGTGGGTCTCGCCCCAGTACTGCTCCAGCTCCTCGGGGGTGCTCTGCATACCGCCGTAGATCCCGGCGACTTCCATCATATCGTAGGCCATCTTCATCAGGGGGGCGCCGTTGGGGGTGGAGATCTCGTAGCTCTCCACGCCGTCGGCGGAATTGTCGGTGACGGTAACGCCCTCAATGCTCTCCAGCACAGACACGGGAATGTAGGTCACGCCGCCCATCAGAATGACCTGGGCTCCCTCCACCTTCTCCTTGTTCACCGACACGGACATATCGTTAAAATCGGCAATGATATCTGCGTCATTGAACATGAAGAAGCTCTGGTTCTCGTCCTTGAACCAACTGGCGCTGCCGTGGTCGGCCTGAGCCACGGCCCGCAGAGGCACATACCCCTCAGGCACGTTGGGCAGGGTGGACAGCTCCACGGTGATGGTCTCGGTCTCCCAGGTGTCGGGGATGTCCCGGGTGTACTCGTAGGACTCCAGGGTCTCGCCGTTGATGGTGATGACCGTGTCGTAATTGCCGGCGAAGGGGTTGCCCGAAATGAGCCGGGCGCCGTCGGCGGGTGTCCACCCCTCGGGCAGCTCATCGGCCAGAGCCACGGCGGACAGGGATGCGGTCATGGCCAGAGCCAGGGCCGCGGCGGAAATGCGCTTGAAGTTCATGTCTTGTTCTCCTTTTTTCTGATGTAGTAAGTGGAGCGTTTTTACAACAATTCATTTGACGACGGGCAGGAAAAAAAGTTCCCGAAAAAAGCAAAATATTTTTACGCCTTTTTCTTGCTGGCCTCCCGCATTCGGGCGCTGTGGTCCAGCAGCCGCTTCCGGAGCCGCAGGTTCTCCGGCGTACACTCCAAAAGCTCGTCGTCGGCCAGGAACTCCAGATCCTGCTCCAGGGACATCTGGCGGGGGGGCACCAGCCGCAGAGCCTCGTCCGAGCCGGAGGCCCGCATATTGGTGAGCTGCTTCTTCTTGCAGACGTTGACGGAAATGTCCTCTAACTTGGGACACTCGCCCACGATCATGCCGGCGTACACCGGAGTGCCCGCGCCGATAAACAGCACGCCCCGCTCCTGGGCGTTAAAGAGGCCGTAGGTCACCGCCTCGCCGGTCTCGAAGGCCACTAAGGATCCGGTGTTCCGCCGGGCGATCTCCCCCCGCATGGGGGCGTACTCCTCAAAGACGCTGGCCATGATGCCCTCGCCCTTGGTGGCGGTCAAGAACTCGTTGCGGTAGCCGAAAAGGCCCCGGGAGGGCACTAAGAACTGGACCTTCATGCGGTTGCCCACGGGGGTCATGTCCAGCATGTCTCCCTTCCGTTTGCCGATGGCCTCAATGACGCTGCCCACATAGTCGGCGGGCACGTCCACCACCAGGCGCTCGATGGGCTCGCACTTCACCCCGTCGATGGTCTGGAAGAGCACCCGGGGGGGTGAAACCTGGAACTCGTAGCCCTCCCGGCGCATGGTCTCCATGAGGATGGAAAGGCTCATCTCGCCCCGGCCGGCCACGTTGAAGGAGTCGGTGGAGTTCTCCACCTCGCTCACCCGGAGGGACACGTCCTTCATGGTCTCCCGGAAGAGCCGCTCCCGAAGCTGCCGGGAGGTGACGAACTTGCCTTCCTTGCCGGCGAAGGGGGAGTCGTTCACCGAGAAGGTCATCTCCATGGTGGGGGCCGAGATCTTCACGAACTCCATGGGCTCGATGGCGGTGGGGGCGCAGATGGTATCCCCGATGGTAATGTCTCCAATGCCGCTCATGGCGATGATGTTGCCCGCGGCGGCCTCGGTGGCCGGGACCTTGGCAAGGCCGTCAAACTGGTAGATGGCGGTAGCCTTGGCCTTCTGGGGGGCGGCGTCGGGAGAGTGGAAGTTGCACACGGCGATCTCGTCGTTCTGGTGGATGGTACCCCGCTCGATGCGGCCGATGGCGATCCGGCCCACGAACTCGTTGTAGTCGATGGCCGAGACCAGCATCTGGAAGGGGGCCGCCTCGTCGGCCTCGGGGGCGGGGATATAGTCTAAAATAGTGTCAAACAAAGGCTGCAGGTCGGTGCCGGGCACGTCGGGGGAGAAGGAGGCGGTGCCGTTCCGTCCGGAGCAGAAGAGCATGGGAGAGTCCAGCTGCTCGTCGGTGGCGTCCAGGTCCAGCAGCAGCTCCAGCACCTCGTCCACCACCTCGTGGATTCGCTGGTCGGGGCGGTCGATCTTGTTCACCACTACGATGACCCGGTGGCCCAGCTCCAGGGCGCGGGAAAGCACGAACCGGGTCTGGGGCATGGGGCCCTCGGCGGCGTCCACCAGAAGGATAACGCCGTTGACCATCTTCAGGATCCGCTCCACCTCGCCGCCGAAGTCGGCGTGGCCCGGGGTGTCCACAATGTTGATCTTGGTGTCCTTGTAGTGGACGGCGGTGTTTTTCGCCAGAATGGTGATGCCACGCTCCCGCTCCAGGTCTCCCGAGTCCATGACCCGGTCCACGGTGGCCTGGTTCTCCCGGTAGATGCCGCCCTGTTTGAGCATCTCATCCACCAGAGTGGTCTTGCCGTGGTCCACGTGGGCGATAATGGCTACGTTACGAAGTTTGTTGTTCTGCATATATTCGCACCTCAAATCCTTGCTTTCGGTTTCCTTCGATTTCTTACACACGAATTGGTATTATAACGCACAAAGGGCGGAAAATCAACAGGTTTTCCGCAAAAAACTGCCCGGGGCGTGCCTAAATTGGCCTTTCTCCCGCCCCGGGAACTGTCGAAAATAACAAGGCCCCGCTTTTGTCTCCAAAAGCAGGGCCTTGGTCTCCCTTTCTGTCAGGACAGAGCGCCGTGCTCCTTCAAAGCGGCCACTAACTTAGCCGCGTCCCCCTCATAAAGCCGGTCCACCAGCACCTCGGCCAAATCCCAGCCATACTCGGCCTTGTTGAAGGTGGGGGAATAGGTGGCCACCTCGTTCACCTTCTCAGAAGTGACCGAACCCTTCTCCTGCAGACGGGTAAGCAGAGACCGCACGGTGGTCCGCTCCCAGCCCCGGCGGTCCTTCAGGATCACCTGAAGGTCCTTGGCGGCCATGGGGGTGCCCACCTCCCAGAGAATTTCCATCACAGAAAGCTCAGCTTCCGAAATGCGGCGGCTTGCGTAATCAGACATGGTGAATCCCTCGATTCCTGATTTTTAGACACTGATTGGTTTTAGAATACCTTATTTCCGCCAAAATGTCAAGGCAATCGGTAAACTTCCCGCCCCAAAAAGAAAAATTTCCCAGTCTTACAGCGGCAGTCCGGTCAGTTTTCTTCTGATTAGGTCAAAGCCGTGATTGGCCGCGCTCTGGCGGATGCGGAAGCGGGGCCCCGTGGCGTGGACCTCCCGGACAAAGTCTCCGCCGTCCCAGGCAAGGCCCACATACACAAGCCCCACCGGGTTGCCCCGGTCGTCCGGGTCGGGCCCGGCCACCCCGGTGACCGACACACCGAGATCGGTCCCCAGCTTCTCCCGCGCCCCCCGGGCCATGGCCCGGGCCACGGGCTCAGACACAGCGCCGTACTGGTCCAGCAGCTCCTGGGCCACCCCCAGGACCTCATGCTTCACCTGGCTCCAGTAGCTCACCACGCTCCCCTTGAAGACGGCGGAGGCCCCGCTGAGATCGGTGATGCGCTTGGCCATCAGCCCCCCGGTGCAGCTCTCGGCGGTGGAGAGGGTCAAGCCCTGCTCCTTCAGCAGCCGGAGGCAGACCCCCTCCAAGGTATCCCCGTCCACGCCGTAAATAAGGTCCCCCAGCAGCGCCTGCAGCTCTTCCTCGGCGGGGGCGATGAGGGCCTGGGCGTGGTGGATGTCAGAGGCCTTGGCGGTGAGCCGCAGCTCCATCTCCCCCTCCTTGGCGTAGGGGGCCAGGGTGGGGTTGGT